>JBLIMK010000003.1:0-82187 GCA_047638715.1 Verrucomicrobiales bacterium | reverse complement strand
AGTTGCGGAACAGGCCAACGCCTCCGGAATTGGTTGTCGTTGAGCTCAGCGGCATCGCAAACCCTGCCGCCGCTGCGGGACTCGCATCCACTCCAGGCTTCGTTCTCGACAGCGTCGTCGTGCTCGTCGATCTCGACCAGTTTGGTTACTTCGAAGACGAATCATCGGTGGTCGCTGATGCCTTGCGCTCGCAAGTCGCCGCTGCCGATGTTCTTTTGTTGACCAAGCGGGATCTGGTGGACGATGCGATGGTCGAGCGAGTCACGGCGCGCCTCGGTGAAATCGCTCCTCGAACCCGCGTCATCATGGCCGAGTCAGCCCACTCGACGGCAGGCCTCGTCGGGCTAGGGACGCGTCGGCCGATTCTGGAAGTGGGGCAGGGAGCGAGCCTTTTCGACCAACATCAGACATCACTCGTTCCGATCGACGGAGCGATTCTGAGGGTCGACCTCGACGCAATTCTAGATTCGCTGCCCGAATCGACAGTACGAGCGAAGGGAATTGTGCAGATCGAGACCGGCGAATTCCTGCTCGTGCAGATCGTCGGCAACCGGCGCACTATCGAACCACTTCCGATGGCCGAACTCACCGAACCAACCGATCTCGTCGTTATCACCGCCTAGCCGACGACCAAGCGGGCGCCACACATTGGGGTCAGGTCTCAACTATTAACAATTCGCCGGTGGGGTCGGGTCTCAACATTTCACAATTGTCAAACCTGGGCGCCCTCGACACAATGACGTGACCACTGGATCGTGAAGGTCTCTTGCCTCGATTCGCCGCACTCGAGAACTTCGGGGTCGTCATTAAGGGCATTTGGGGGCCCGGTCTGGGGCTCGATGCAGAGTGCATGTTCAGGCTTGTCGAAAATTGTCCATTGATGCGCGGTTGAAGAGAGTTGGAGAACAAGGTCGCCCCATCGGAGAGTAGGGCCGGATCGAATGTCGGTGAAGCAATCGTCCCAGGGCCCCGCTGACGGTGTTGTGAGGTGTCCTGACGGAATGCCCGCTGTATCTCTTGCGAACATGCTCTGCGCCTCAAATTTCAGCGTGGCCTCTTCGCCCGTGCTCACAGTGCGATTGAACCACGGGTGCCAGCCGAGTTGGAATGGCTGTCGGTCGACTGCGTTCACTTGTATGACGAGCGTCAGGGATGACTCTCTTAGCTCAAATCGTTGAATTACATCGCCTTTCCAAGGCCATGGATGGTGTAGCTCGTATCGAATTTCGGTCTCACTAAGACGCGTCCATGGATTAGTGAATCCGTACCCATGTATTGCGTGAGGCCCATTCGTAAGCGGTAGCTGCACCTCTCGCCCTTCGAAACTGACGTGGCCATTTCGGAGACGCCCAGCGAACGGCACCATTGGATAGAGGCCCCAGCTCAACGGGCCTGATCCTGTTCCGGAACCAACGAGAAACTCGACTCCGTCAATACGAAGCGATGAGACTCGGCCGCCGTTCGCGACGTCGACCGCCACCGTCGCTCGTCCATCCCCGCTGTGCAACTGAAGCGTCGAGGTCATTGGCGTGAACCTACAACTGTTAATTGTTGAGACTTGACCCTTAAAGATAATTGTTAATTGTTGAGACCTGACCCCATGGGCGTGACCCCATGGGCGAGTGGCCACAGGTTGGAGGTTTTCGTTGGGCTTTCGGTCGAAGGGGTCACCGTGCATCTCGTGCCCCTCACCTTCCCTGCGCATCAGACCTTCGTTCTTCCACTCAAGCTTTGGCGTCCGCGCTGGTTCGACGGAACAGCACTGGTCGTCGGGTCCGGAAGCCCCGACCTCTTCAACGCCTTCGCAAACTTCGACACGTTCGACTCCCATGGTTGGGATGGAATTGCCGCGGCCGTTCCGTTCGCGATCATCTACGCGATTCTCCTGCGTCGGTTTGCGGCGGACGGTTTGTTCGGCTCTATGCCCGATTTCGGCCCGCTTCGAGTGAAGAGCTATCGGGTGCTCAAAGCCGGTCGACCCGGATTTCTTGTCACCGCGTTGTCAGGACTCATCGGAGTGGCAAGCCACGTGCTGGTCGACTCGTTCACGCACACCGATCGTTTCGGTGCGAACCTCTTCGGTCTGAACCGCGTGCTCCTCGAAGGCTCGATGGGGCCGGTTCATGCGGCGAAGCTCCTCCAGTACATCGGACATACCTTCGGCTCACTCGTCGGGGTCGTCCTCTTCGTCCTGGTCGTGTCCCGAAGGCACCTCGCTGAGTGGTACGGCGGCGAAGAGGTGACCCACGCCCGCGATCGAGCGATGCCGAACGCAGCGCGGCCGGTCGCCATCGCGGTTCTGACGGTCTCGGTAGCCGTGGGTGCGGTTTGGGGCTGGGTTCTAGGAACCTTGCCGATCTTCCACGTCGGGTTCTGTCTCGTGCTGGCCTTCTTGGTGGTCGGCATCATCAACGGTCGAACCGGTGATGCGGCTAGATTCAGCGAGTGTCTCGATACTTGCATCCACCACGACATGAGGTCGTCGACGCTGTCCGTCGAGCGCTCGCTGAAGACCTCACACCGCTCGGCGACCTGAGTGCCGCGCTTCTCCCGAGTGGCACGACAGCGACGGCGCGTTTCGTTGTTCGTCCCGGAGGGGTGATCGCTGGTTCGGCATGCGTCGAGGAGACGATTCACCAGGTCGATCCAGCCCTTGAGCTGAACTGGATGGTCGATGAGGGCGAGGTGGTCGAATCGCGCCAAGTGCTGGGAACGATGGCCGGCTCGCTCGAATCGATTCTCATCGCCGAACGAACCGCGTTGAACTTTCTGATGTATCTGTCGGGCATCGCGACGAATACTCGCCAATACGTGGACGCGGCCACGGGCGAAGCTCAGGTTTGGGACACTCGCAAGACGACACCTGGCCTGCGGGCGCTCGAGAAGGCAGCCGTCCGGGCTGGCGGCGCTCGCAATCATCGAGGAAACCTGAGCGACTGGATCATGCTCAAGGACAACCATCTCATGGGTGTCTCGATCGCTGACGGCGTGATGGAGGCGAAGCGGCGTTGGCCGGCTCGCACGGTTCATGTCGAGGCAGATCGGCTCGAGCAATTAGAAGCTGCAGTCGCGGCGGAGGCCGACGCAATTCTGCTGGACAACATGGGCCCGGACCTCCTCCGTGAAGCGGTCGCACGGGTCGGATCGCTCGTCGGAACCAGCAAACGGCCGCTGCTCGAGGCGAGCGGCGGAATCGATCTCACGACCATCGACGAGATCAGTCACACGGGAGTCGACATGATCTCTACATCGAAGCTGAGTTTCGGTGCACCGACGCTCGACATTGGACTCGACATTTCCGCCGACTCGGGTCGTAAACCATGACTGATCATCTACTCGCGATCGATGTTGGCAACACCCAAACGGTGATTGGTCTCTACGATCACAACGCCCCTGGCGTCAACGCGGAAGATGGCCTGATCGAACATTGGAGAGTGTCGACGGACCACGATCGAACCAGCGACGAGTTCGCAGCGATGCTCGGCGGGTTCTTAAACTTTGCCCGTGTCAGCTTCGACGATCTCACCGGAGTGGCCGTGTGTTCCGGTGTCCCAAGAGTTCAGGCGATGCTCCGAGCGCTCGCCGATCGATACCTCGATTTCGATCCTGTCGTAATCGGACCAGGAATCAAGACGGGCATGCCGATCAAGTACGACAACCCTCGCGAGGTCGGTGCTGATCGCATAGCGAACGCCATCGCCGCATATGAGCTCTACGGAGGTCCGGCGATCATCGTCGACTTCGGCACAGGGAACAACTACGACATCGTGTCGGCGAGCGGAGAGTTTCTCGGTGGTGCGATCGCCCCCGGGATCGAGGTTTCGATGGACGCGCTGGTCGGGCGTGCTTCAGCTCTGAGCTCGATCGAGCTGGTCGAACCCCGCAGCGTCATCGGAAAGTCGACCGTCGAATCGTTGCAATCCGGAGCGGTCTACGGATTTGCTGCGTCGGTCGATGGAATGGTCCGCCGATTCCAAGCTGAACTTGAGGGTGACGCAGTGGTCGTGGCCACGGGGGGCCTTGCGCCGGTGATTGCGCCGGTAGCGTCAACGCTGGAACACGTCGAGCCGTACCTGACCTTGCACGGGCTGCGGATCGTCCACGAACGCAACACCGATCGGTAGAGGCTGATGACCGAACCAAGTCCCCCTGAACCCGCCGAGCCGCGGTCGTTCGACATCCCCTATCGCTACGAGGTGACGGCGTCGACGGCTGAGCTCCACGAGAAGTACGCCGAGCTCGAAGACGGTTCGGAAACAGGAAGGACCGTGACCGTCGCCGGCCGCTTGATGTTGAAGCGGGATCAGGGAAAGATCGTTTTCGGCGTCGTGCAAGATGGCGTCGGCCGGGTGCAAATTTTCGCACCTGCCAAGACCACCCCAGAGTTCGAAGCTTTCACCGCATTGAGCCTCGGAGATTGGATTGGCGTGACCGGTGAGGTGATCAAGACCCGTCGCGGCGAACTCTCGATCCGTCCGAGCGAGTGGGTTGTGCTCGCTAGCACCCGTCGACCGTTCCCTGACAAGTGGCACGGCATGAGCGATCCCGACACGCGGTATCGGCAGCGTTATGTCGATCTGTGGGTGTCGGAAGAATCGAATTCGGCGTTGCGCAATCGAAGCCGCATCATGTCGCTCACACGCCGTTGGCTCGAAGATCGTGACTTCATGGAGGTCGAGACTCCAATTTTCCACAGCGTCGCGAGCGGAGCGATGGCGCGGCCGTTCTCCACCCATCACAATGCACTCGACCTCGATCTCTTTCTTCGAATTGCGCCGGAGCTCTATCTCAAGAGGCTCACGGTCGGCGGCTTCGAACGGGTCTTCGAGATCGGCCGGGTATTTCGGAATGAAGGCATTTCGACCCGGCACAATCCCGAGTTCACGATGCTCGAGTTGTACTGGGCGTATGCGGATTACAACGACATCATGGAGCTTGTCGAGAACCTCGTGTCCGAGCTCGCTCAAACGATCGTTGGGTCGACCACGCTGACATACGACGAGCGGGAGTTGGATCTCTCGGTTCCTTGGAAGCGCGCTTCGATGACCGACCTGATTCACGAACACACCGGACTCGAACTCTCCGTCGACATGGACCGCGACGAGCTGGCTCAGATCGCACGTGCACACGACGTCGAGGTCAAGGATTACTACGGTTCCGGCAAGCTGATTCTCGAAATCTACGAGAAGACGACCGAGAGCCAGCTGTGGGGTCCCGTCTTCGTGACCGACTATCCCAAAGAAGTGTCTCCGCTGGCTCGGGATCATCGAAGCAAGCCTGGCCTCACCGAACGTTTCGAAGCGATAGTTGCAGGTCGCGAACTCTGCAACGCGTTCAGCGAACTGATCGATCCCGACGAGCAACTCGCGCGCTTCAATGATCAAGAAGCAGAGCGTGCAGCGGGTGATGCGGAGGCGATGGGGATGGATCTCGACTACATCCGTGCCCTTGAATACGGCATGCCTCCGACCGGCGGGCTTGGAATCGGTATGGACCGACTGGTGATGCTGCTGACTGGGTCGACCACGATTCGTGACGTTGTTCTCTTTCCAACAATGCGCCCAGAACAGACTCGCGATAGCGACGTGGGCGACGCGGATGATCGACCAGAACCCGACGTAGGGGCCTGATCGACCCGGTGGTCAACCCTCCGAGTGATCACGAATTGGCACACCGTTTTGCTGCCGCCACGGCGGATTTGTTGGTCGATGTCCAACAAGAGGGCTTGGCGAATGGCGACTTGCGGTCGAGCCTTGAGCAATCCGGCGATGTCGCAGCTCACGATCTCCTTATCAGCGACATTGGGGAGCATCGTCCCGACGACGGATTGTTGTCCGAAGAAGGCCACGATGATGGCGCTCGTGTGGCGAAAGCCAGATCGTGGATCGTCGACCCGCTCGATGGATCGAGCGGGTTCGGGATCGGAAACGCTGAATGGGCAGTGCACGTCGCGCTCTCGATCAGCGGTGAGGCGCTCGTCGGTGCGGTCGCTGTCCCCGGGATGGGGTGGACCGCGTCGACTCTCGAGGTCCCGATCGTTCCCGACCGTGGTTCGCGGCGTCCAGTAGTGGTGACAGGGCGTAGCCGGTCGTGGTCAGACGGCGAGTTATTGGCGGAGGCCTTGGATGCCGATCTAATCGCGTGCAGTTCGGCCGGTGTTAAAGCAATGATGGTGATGGCGGGAGATGCCGATGTCTACGTTCATGACGGCCCTCTCTATGAGTGGGACGTGTGCGCTCCTGTGGCAGTCGCTCTAGCTGCCGGTCTGCATGCGACCGATTCGCGCGGCGAGGCGCTCGTTTTCAACAAGGAGAGGCCGGTAGTCGACAGTCTCGTGATCTGTCGGCCCGAGTTCACAGCGCACGTGATTCAAACACTGAATGGCCGGAATCGGCCGTGAGGGGAACGCCTAGCGTGATACTTTTGGCACTTAAGGGCTGACGAGCGGCTATTTTCTCGTTAGTCTGGAGTGGGCCAACCCTGTAAGTGAACGTCGGCGGTGAGGCAGTTGGCGGCGGACCGGAGGACGGCCTCGTAAATGCAAAGAACAATCTCGTATTCCACACTCCACGCAACCTCTGGCGAGCATTCGCCCACCGAAAAGAGCGATGTTGGGTCGGGGTCATCGAGGACAGCTGTCTTTGGTCGGCGATCTCTTGCTGCCGCCGATGCAATCTGTGCTCTCATCGTCATCCTCCTGGCGACCCTCATCACTCATGGCCTGGACGGCTTCACACGGTCGAATCCGCTCATTCTCGGAGTAGCCGCAGCAGTCGCAATCTCGCTGACACTCTGGTGGCGCAACGCGTACGTGGTTTCGCGCTCGATTCGGTGGGACGGCAACCTCGCGCTTGTTATGAGCTCCATCTTCGGCGTTGGTCTGGCGATGATCGCGACGGCCTGGTTGCTCGAGCTCGAACCAGCGCGGGTGTGGCAACTCCTTGTGTTGGCGGGCTGGACGCTGACGATGACGGCGACCAGATTTGTGCTGGCTCGCCATCGCGATGCCACAACGGCGCCGGTCAAGGTAATCGTCGCTGGAAACACCGGCGACGCACTCGCCACTCGCCTCGCGCTTCGTGCCGACCCCAGGACTGCATACGAGGTGCAGGGATTTGTGATGGATCGCCTCGACGACGAGGTCCCGGAAATTGTGTCGCAGCTCGCGCTCGGCTCAATCGATCAGCTCCATCATGTCGTGAAGAGAAGCGATGCCGACCTGGTCGTCGTGTGCCTCGGAGCGATCGATGCCGAACGATTCGCGCCGATGGTTCGTCATCTCAATGTGCTGGGTGTCGACGTCGCCCTCAGTACCGGTCTGTCGAACGTCGCTCTGCGTCGCGTGAGCCTCGGTCACGTCTCTGGTCGTCCTCTCGTTCGTGTTACACCCGCACCCATCAGCGGCTGGCACCTGGCGACGAAGCGGGCATTGGATGTCGCCGGAGCGAGCCTCGCTCTTATCGCCGCGATGCCCATCATGTTGTTGGCCGTCCTCGCCATCAGAATCGAAGACGGGGGGGCAGCTATCTTTCGCCAGACACGTGTCGGCAAAGGTGGCTTCCCGTTCACGATCTACAAGTTCCGCACCATGGTTCTTGACGCCGAGACCATGCAGCTCGACCTCACGAGCGACCACGAAGGTCCCGTCTTCAAATTGCGTGCCGACCCTCGAGTCACACGCGTCGGAGCATTTCTTCGAAAGACCTCGATCGACGAGCTACCGCAACTCTTCAATATTCTTCGAGGAGAGATGAGCCTCGTCGGCCCGCGCCCGCTTCCAGTGCGCGAAGTTGCAGCAGCACCGGCGAGCTTTCTCGATCGGCAGGCAGTGAAGCCTGGTCTGACTGGCCGCTGGCAGGTCTCGGGTCGATCCGACACCGGATTCGAAGAGCTCGATGAACTCGACCGTTGGTATGTCGACAACTGGTCACTCGGTCAAGACTTTCAAATTCTTGCACGAACAGTCCCGGCGGTCCTTATGGCGCGAGGCGCTCGATAAGCGAAGGAACGAAAATGCGCACGACCCTGTCTCGTAGGCGGAACCTGATGCATATGGCGATCGACGTCGGAACGATGTTCCTCGTCATGGCTTTTGTGACGACCCGACTTTGGGGACCCGGCCACCTGGTGACGTCCGGGTCGGTTCAACTAGGGATACCGGTGGCCATTGGCGTGCTCTGGTATCTCGGCTGGGTCGGCATCTACGACGACGCGCAGTCTCGTCGTTGGCCCGCAGCGGTGGCCGAGGTCAGCCGAGCGGTGATCACCGGAGCCGTCGCCTTCTCGCTAGCCGGTTTCGTCGTGGCGATCGGAGGGGGTGCCCGTCGTTGGGTGTTGCTCGTGTCGGCCCTCTGGTATGTGTGCCTCGCTTTGCACCACGGCTTTCGTGCTGCCTTTCGCCTGAATCGGAGTCGGGTGCTCGTCGCTGGTTCTCCCCGGCAGGCGTTGGCTATGCGTGATGCGCTTCGCCGCGATAAACGCCGCGCGTATGACATCGTCGGCTTCGTTGTTGACGACTCGGTTGGTCGAATTCCCGATCCTGCGAGCAGAGAGTCTCTTGGTGTGCTCGACGATCTTCCGGCGTTAGTGGACGTTCACGATGTCGACCAGGTCATGTTCTGCATGGATGGTTTGACGGGCGGAAAGTTCGCGCCGCTCGCCCGCATGCTCAACCGCAAAGGCATCGAGGTCTCCCTTACTGGCCTCGGTGACATCGCGCCTCGGCGAGTCGGTGTGAGCCATGTCGAGGGGCGGCCCGTCATCTCGATTACGCCTTCGTATCGAGCCGGCTGGCGGCTGCTCGTGAAGCGAGTGGTGGACATCGTTCTTTCCAGCGTGCTGCTCGTTCTGCTTTCGCCACCAATGCTGGTCACCGCTCTTCTCATTCGCGTTGTGGATGGAGAGGACCCGATCTTCCGGCAGCGGCGAGTCGGAAAGGGTGGCGAGCTCTTCACAATCTTTAAGTTTCGAAGCATGGTGCGCGGGGCCGAGGATCTCCAGCTCGATCTGACCAACGAACTGGACGGGCCAGTCTTCAAAATGCATCGCGATCCTCGAATCACACAGATCGGTGGATTCATTCGCAAGACCTCGATCGATGAGCTGCCACAGCTGGTTAACGTCTTGCTCGGCGACATGAGCCTCGTTGGACCTCGCCCGTTTATCGAGAGTGAGATCGTCGCAGCGCCGGAGAGCTTCCGCGAGCGCGAAGCGGTGACCCCAGGAATGACTGGTCACTGGCAAGTGTCGGGGCGTTCGGACACCGACTTTCTGGAACTGGACGAGCTCGATCGTTGGTATGTCGACAACTGGTCACTCGGTAGCGATCTCGGCATTTTGGTCAAGACGGTGCCTGCCGTTCTTCGACAAAAGGGCGCTCGGTAGAGTTCCTCCGGTTGACCGTACAAATACTTTGATTTGTTTGGTGAATCACTTGGTGTAGTGATCCGTCGCTTCGTATGGTCTGACGAAGACTTCACGAGACGGGACAAACAAATAATGAGCAACTGGGGATTCGAGACGAAACAACTTCACGCCGGGCAGGTACCCGACTCGGCAACGGGGGCCCGGGCTGTACCGATCTATCAAACGACGTCGTTCGTGTTCAACGATGCCGAGCATGCCAAGAACCTGTTTGCCCTCGCCGAGATCGGCAACATTTACACGAGAATAATGAACCCGACCACGGCTGTTCTCGAAGCGCGTATCGCGGCCCTCGAGGGAGCGCCCGACACCGCCGTTGGTCTCCCAGGGGCCCTTGCGGTCGCCAGCGGTCAAGCTGCCGAAGTACTGGCGATTCTCAACGTCGCCGAGACGGGCGATCACATCGTTGTTTCGTCGTCGCTCTACGGAGGTACGTACAACCTCTTTAACTACACGTTCCCGAAGATGGGGATTACCGCGACTTTCGTCGATGATCCTGACGATCTCGACGCATGGGCCGCCGCGGTGCAGCCCAACACCAAGGCGTTTTTCGGCGAGACGATTGGGAATCCGAAGGCGAACATCCTCGACCTTGTTGGAATCTCGGGTGTCGCCCACGCCAACAACGTTCCGCTGATCGTCGACAACACCGTGGCAACGCCGTATCTCATCCGCCCGCTCGAACATGGCGCTGACATCGTGGTCCACTCCGCAACGAAGTTCATCGGCGGCCACGGAACATCGATCGGCGGCCTCATCGTCGACGGAGGGTCGTTCGATTTCGGAGCCAGCGGTAAACATCCAATGTTGACCGAACCGGATCCGAGCTACCACGGCCTGCCCTACTGGGGAGCGCTCGGCCCAGGTGCGTACATCATCAAGGCACGTGTCCAACTGCTCCGCGATCTCGGTCCTGCAGCGGCTCCACTGAATACCTTCTTGTTCACGCAAGGCCTCGAAACGTTGAGCCTCAGGATGGAACGTCACTTCGAGAACGCGCAAAAGGTTGCCGAGTTTCTCGACGGACACGACAAGGTCGAATCGGTTTCCTACGCCGGGCTACCCGACTCACCGTGGTACGACCGTGCAATTGAACTCGGAGGCGGCAAGGGCTTCGGGTCGATCGTGTCGTTCGACATCGTCGGTGGACTCGAGGCGGGACAGGCTTTCGTCGAAGGACTCGAGTTGCACAGCCACGTCGCGAACATCGGCGACGCCAAGAGCCTCGTAATCCACCCGGCGAGCACCACGCACAGTCAGCTGACCGAAGCAGAGCAAGCCACGTCGGGCGTTCGAGCGGGCCTCGTCCGTCTGTCGGTTGGTCTCGAAACGATCGATGACATCTTGGCCGACCTCGAGACAGCGTTCGCCGCAGTTTCGTAGCCCGCGGTCGAGCGGGGAAATCTCGCGGGCGCACTCGCTGTTGCTGGTGACTGCTGGAGCACGGAACCGAGCCGATGGAGTAAGTGCGGTCGGTTCGCTGCCCGATCTCTCGAATCGAGGAGACTTGCTCAATGCATAAGCGCGCCGGACAACGAGCACTACCCGAAGACCTGATCGACGTCGATGCTTTGATCGCCGCGTATTACGACACCACGCCAGACCCAACACAGGTGGAACAGCGAGTCGAGTTCGGGACTTCGGGACACCGAGGTTCGTCGTTCGACGCGTCGTTCAACGACGCACACATCGCTGCGACGACCCAAGCGATCGTCGAGTACCGCGCAGGTGAGGGGACCACTGGTCCGTTGTTTCTCGGCAAGGACACCCACGCGCTCAGCGACCCCGCGTGGACGACCGCTCTCGAGGTGCTCGCAGCGAACGACGTCGCTGTCCTCATCGATGCCGCCGGCCGTTACACGCCGACGCCGGCGATCAGTCACGCGATTCTTGCGCACAACCGGGTGCCGACGAACGGTCACGCGGACGGGATCGTTGTTACTCCCTCCCACAACCCACCGAGAGATGGCGGCTTCAAATACAATCCACCCCATGGTGGACCCGCTGACACGGACGCAACCTCATGGATAGCTGATCGAGCCAATGAGTTGCTCGAGGGAGGAAATGTGGGCGTCCGTCGGGTGAACGAGTCCATCGCTCGTGAAGCTGATACGACCCATCGCCACGATTACATGGCGGCATACGTCTCCGACCTCGTAAACGTGGTCGACGTCGATGCGATCCGCGGCGCCGGTATTCGGATCGGTGCCGATCCGCTCGGCGGAGCGGCCGTCGATTATTGGGGAGCCATCGGCGAGCATTACGCACTCGATCTCACGGTGGTCAATCCAACGGTCGACCCGACCTGGCGGTTCATGACGCTCGACTGGGACGGCAAGATCCGGATGGATTGTTCGTCACCGAATGCAATGGCATCACTCGTCCAGGGTCGTGATCGATTCGATATCTCGACCGGCAATGACGCTGACGCTGACCGCCATGGCATCGTCACACCCAATGGCGGACTGATGAACCCAAATCATTTCCTTGCCGTTTCGATCGACTACCTCTTTACGCACCGACCCGGTTGGGATGGCAGCACGGCCATTGGAAAGACCCTCGTGTCGTCCTCGATGATCGACCGGGTCGCAGCCGAACTCGAGCGAACCCTGCTCGAGGTTCCCGTGGGGTTCAAGTGGTTTGTCCCGGGGCTGCTCGATGGATCGGTGGGTTTCGGTGGCGAAGAGTCGGCCGGTGCTTCGTTCTTGCGTAAGGACGGCACCGTGTGGAGCACAGATAAGGACGGACTCACCCTCTGCCTTCTTGCGTCGGAGATCCACGCAGTTACCGGACAGAGCCCGAGCGAGCGTTATGTAGCGCTCACCGATCGACATGGCGCGCCGGCATACGCCAGGATCGATGCGCCTGCCTCACGAGATCAGAAGGCGACATTGAAGGCGCTTCGACCAGAAGAAATAGCGGCTACGGAGGTCGCGGGGGAGAAGATTCTGGCCACGCTCACCGAAGCGCCGGGCAACAATGCCGCGATCGGCGGTCTGAAGGTCCAGACCGAGAACGCGTGGTTCGCGGCGCGTCCGTCCGGCACGGAAGACGTGTACAAGATCTACGCGGAAAGTTTCCTTGGGCCCGACCACCTCAAGCTGGTGCAGGGGGAGGCAAAGGCGCTCGTCGACGCTGTTCTTTAGGCCCCTGTTGGTCGCAGTGCCGCTATAACTTGTTCGTCGAATCGCTGAATGGGGTCAGCTGAGGGCGGGTGACCGAAGTCCATTACGAAGTGATCGATGCCTAGCTCGTGCTTCCGTCCGATCTGATCGACGAGCGCTGCGGACTCGGCGTCGGTTTCGGGAAGCGGGGTCTCGATCGTGATACCGCTCGAGATGTTCGCTGGGTCTCGCCCTGCTCGATCCGCAGCGGTGTTGACGATGTCGCGCTTCCGCAACCAGTCGTCGTCTGTCTTGGCTGAGCCATGCCACATGTCGGCGACTCGGCCGACGAGTGGCAGCCCTACCTTTTCACCGGCTGCACCGATGCATATCGGCGGAACGACCTCGGGCAGTGGAGGTGCGGACGCACCAGCGATCGAAAAATATTCGCCACTGAAACTCGGCTCGTCTTCGGTCCACATCAGCCGGCAGATCTGCACGACCTCTTCGAGCTCGGCAAAACGCACCGATGGCTTTGGGAAGTCGTAGCCGTAGGCCGCGTATTCATGGTCCCGCCAGCCAGCGCCGATGCCGAGCATAAAACGATTTCCCGACAGCACTTGAAGCGTGGCAGCCATCTTGGCTGTGAGGGCTGGAGGCCGGTAGCCGTGGCCCAACACGTGGTGACACAGCTGCAGATCGGGGAGGGTGGCGGCGAGCCAGGTGAGGGTGGTCCAGGCCTCCATAAACGGATCGGTCTTTGCATCCATCCCATAGAAGTGATCAGCGATCCACAGCGAGTCGAACACGTCGTTCACGGTCGGCAGGATGTGTTCGGCTTGATAAACCACGATCGGCTTGTGATCGCTGAATCGATTCCCGATAACGGGCGAAAGCCAACCGAACTTAAGGGTGTGAGACGACATGTCCGAACGCTAGTCGCTGAGCCGTTGGCCTCATGCAAAAAGAGGGGTCGAGTGGAACCCTTTTGTGCTGCTCTCAGCACGTGCTGGAGCCGAAATGCCCAAGCGAATTTATCCGATCTTGGCAGCGCTCGCGATCTCCATCTTTGCCATCACCGTGATCGCCACGGGACCCGACGCGAATACCGCGGTCATCGGTGGAACGTTCGACAAGGTGAACGGCGCTGACGGTGTAACCCCTACCCACCGCTCAGACGACGAGGTTTTCCACTTTGTCGACGAGATGATCGGCCGCGGCTTTGAGTGCGGTGCCCCCGGCTGTATTCCCAAATGAGTGCAAGGCATCGTTCGCCTCGTCTGCATAACGACGGGCGTCGGCGTGTGCGCTCTTCAGCCCACCGCTCTTCTTCACGAGTTCGCGAGCTTCATCGCGGGCGGTGGCGTCGATGGGTCGGCCAAGGAGCTGTTGGAGGTCGGCTCCGACCTCGCCGTGGGCCATGGCCCGAATCACCGGCAGGGTGTAGACGCCCTCGATCAAATCGTTGCCCGCTGGCTTCCCCAGCTCTTCGTCGGTCGCTGTTAGGTCGAGAATGTCGTCGACGACCTGGAACGCCATGCCGTACGCCCGGCCGAATGTTGTGAGGTGATCGATGCGGTCACGGTCGAGGCCACCGACGATGCCGCCGATGCGACAGGCAGCGGCGAGGAGAGACGCCGTTTTCCCGTCGATCGACTTGAGGTAGGACTCTTCGGTCCGGTCGATTCGATACGTGAACTCGAGCTCGCGAACTTGCCCGTCGCATAATCGACTGATCGTGCGCGCCAGAAGTCCGGCGACTTCGACGCCGAGTGACGCGGCGATCTCGGAGGCTCGCCCCAGCAAGAAGTCGCCGGCGAGAATGGCTTGGTGATTGCCCCACTTGGCATTCACGGACTTCACCGTGCGCCGAGTTTCCGCCGAGTCCATGACGTCGTCGTGATACAGAGAGCCTTGGTGGACGAGCTCGACCGCCACTGCTCCGAGGATGATCTCGTGTTCGGCCGGTGCAAAATCTGCGCTCGCAGCCGCGGCAGAAGTGATGCAAAATCCAGGCCGGACGCGCTTGCCGCCTGCGGAGATCAGGTGGGAGGCAATGTCTTGCAAGAGTGCATTGTCGGTCGCGACGGCGACGTGCAATTGCTCCTCGACTCGCGTGAGATCGTTGGCGAGTGTGGGTACCTGCTCAAGAGGACTGGTAGTGGACACGCGCTCAATGGTAGGGATCGGCCCCTCCACCCGCGCAATCGACGGGCCGACAACTTCGAAAAGAACACCGACCCATCATCACTTTCCGGGCGAGTCTGAACGCGTACGGTGATGCAGTAACCCAGAAATCGATGAGTTCAGGGACAATCATGGCGATCGGGAATGAAATCGATTCGACAGACGCTCACCAGATGACTGAAGCTGCCGAATAGGACGATGAGGGCAACTGCTCTCTGTCCATCGACTCAAGTGAACTCGACCAGCGCGAACGTGTGCTGTCGGAGCCGCTGGGTAGACTCGGCAGTACAAGGTCGCAGAGGAGAAACCGTTGTTCGAGAGATTCACCGACCGAGCTCGCCGAGTCGTAGTTTTGGCTCAAGAAGAAGCCCGCTTGCTCAATCACAACTACATCGGCACCGAGCACATTCTTCTCGGTCTGATTCACGAGGGCGAAGGTGTTGCCGCGAAGGCCCTTGAGTCACTCGGCATTTCGCTCGAGGCTGTCCGCAGCCAGGTCGAGGAGATCATTGGCCAGGGCGGATCGTCGCCCAGTGGTCACATCCCCTTCACCCCCCGAGCCAAGAAGGTTCTCGAGCTCTCGTTGCGCGAGGCGCTTCAGCTCGGACACAACTACATCGGCACCGAGCACATCCTTCTGGGTCTCATTCGCGAAGGCGAAGGTGTTGCCGCTCAGGTGCTGGTGAAGCTCGGCGCGGATCTATCTCGTGTCCGCCAGCAGGTCATTCAGCTTCTTTCCGGTTATTCAGGGCCTGGAGGAGCATCGGCGTCGGCCGGCGCCGGCTCCAGCGAGAAGGCTGGCGCCACCTCGGGTGGTGCGGGAGGCGACAACCCATCCGGCTCGCTCGTTCTCGACCAGTTCGGTCGCAACCTCACCCAGGTCGCCCGCGAGAAGGGCCTCGACCCAGTCGTCGGTCGGTCGAAAGAGACCGAACGGGTCATGCAGGTGCTCAGTCGTCGTTCGAAGAACAACCCTGTGCTCATCGGTGAGCCCGGTGTTGGTAAGACCGCAATCGTCGAAGGTCTCGCTCAGGCGATCGCCTCAGACAACGTTCCAGACACGATCCGTGGCAAGCAGCTCTACACCCTCGACCTTGGCGCTCTCGTCGCTGGGTCTCGTTACCGCGGCGATTTCGAAGAACGCCTCAAGAAGGTGTTGAAAGAGATCAAGACACGCGGCGACATCATCTTGTTCATCGACGAGATTCATACCCTCGTTGGTGCCGGCGCCGCTGAAGGCGCCATCGACGCTGCATCGATCCTCAAGCCAATGCTGGCTCGTGGTGAGCTCCAGACGATCGGCGCTACCACGATCGACGAATACCGAAAGCACCTCGAAAAGGACGCAGCGCTCGAACGACGCTTCCAACCCGTCAAGGTGGAAGAACCATCGGTTGCACACACGATCGAAATCTTGAAGGGCCTTCGTGAACGCTACGAAGAGCACCATCGCGTGACGATCACCGATCAGGCGCTCGTCGCCGCAGCGAATCTCGCCGATCGCTACATCTCTGACCGGTTCCTCCCGGACAAGGCAATCGATCTCATCGATGAGGCCGGTTCGCGTTTGCGGATCAAGCGGATGAACACCCCGCCGGAATACAAAGAAATCGAGGCCGAGATCGCCGAGGTAGTCCGCGAGAAGAAGATCGCCGTCGAAGAGCAACAATTCGAAGAAGCCGGCCGCTTGCGTGACCGGGAGAAAGAACTCCTCACAAAGCGCGAAGACGTAGAGGCCGAGATCAAAGCATCCGGTACCGACCTGTTCGATGAGGTCGATGAAGAAGCTGTCGCCGAGGTGTTGTCGTTGTGGACCGGGATTCCCGTTTACAAACTCACCGAGGAAGAGACCGAGAAGCTGCTCAACATGGAGGCCGAACTCCACAAGCGAGTCATTGGCCAAGAGCGCGCAATTCAGGCCGTTAGCCAGGCGATTCGTCGCACACGTGCTGGCCTCAAAGATCCGAAGCGTCCGTCGGGTTCATTCATTTTCCTTGGCCCATCAGGCGTAGGAAAGACCGAGCTCGCGAAGACTCTGGCGGAATTCTTGTTCGGCGACGAGGACTCACTCATCAGTCTCGACATGTCCGAGTACATGGAGAAACACACGGTCAGTCGCCTTGTTGGCTCACCTCCCGGATATGTGGGTTACGAAGAGGGCGGCCAGCTCACCGAAGCTGTTCGACGCAAACCATTCTCTGTAGTCCTGTTCGACGAGATCGAAAAGGGCCACCCCGATGTCTTCAACACACTGTTGCAGATCCTCGAAGAAGGTCGCCTCACCGACAGTCAAGGTCGTACGGTCGATTTCCGAAACACCGTGCTGATCATGACCTCCAACCTCGGTACCCGAGATCTTCGCAAGGCGAACCTCGGCTTCACCAAGGTCGATGAAGCAGTGAGCTACGAACGTATGAAGGAAAAAGTCAACGACGCATTGAAGGAACACTTCCGTCCGGAGTTCCTGAACCGCATCGATGACACCATTGTTTTCCACGAGCTCTCTCAACCAGAGGTCCGTCAGATCATCGACATGATGATCACCCGGGTCGGCAAGCAGATGGCCAATCTTGGCATGGGCCTCGAGCTCACCGATGCTGCCAAAGACTATGTCTCCCGAAAGGGTTACGACCCAACACTCGGTGCCCGTCCGTTGCGTCGTGCGCTCCAACGTCTCGTCGAAGATCCTCTGTCCGAGAAGCTCCTGTACAAGGAATTTCGCGCTGGCGAGATCATCATCGCCGACATCGAAGACGATCCAGAGAAGGCTGGCGAAAAGCTGATCGTCTTCCGTGCGATCGAGGGCTTCGAGCCTCCACCGGTCGAAGAACTCGAAGAGAGCGACAAAGCACAGGTATGAATCTCGCCTGACGGCTCGATTCAACTCTAGTTCGGCTTCGCCGAACGTCGCACGTCTGAAGATCAGCGCCGCGTTTTCCAGTTTTCTTGCGTAACGCCTAGGTTGGTGCGCCGTGAGGCCTGTCCGACTTCTGCTTGTTTTCTTTGCCGCGCTCGTATTGAGCGCATGTCAGGTTGACGTCGTCGTCGACGTCGACGTCACCGAGGATGGGTCGGGCACGGTGACGCTCATGGCTGCATTCGACGATGAAATTGTCGAGGCGGCCCCAGAGCTGCTCGATGGTTTGCGCACCGAAGACCTCGCATCTGCGGGATGGACCGTCGACGGCCCACGGCGGACAGAGGGCGGGAACGCCGTCGTGGTGAGTGCAACGAAGCCATTTGCCTCGCCAGACGATCTGGGCGGTGTTCTCGACGAAATCGCGGGTCCGGGCACATTGTTCTCCGACTTCACGGTCGAACGCACTCGCTCCTTTGCTCGAACTACATACAACGTCACTGGCAAGATCAATCCGCGAATCAGCTTCACGACGTTCGGAGACGACAATATTGCAGGTCTCGTCGGCGCTCCGCTCGGTCTGTCTTTAGCCGAGCTGCAAGCCGCAGCGGGGCGACCGTTGGAAGAAACGGTCACACTCGAGTTTTCGATCACGTTGCCCGACACGGTGCTAGCAAACACCGCCGACGTCGAAGGAACGGTCGCGAGCTGGCAGCTCAGTCCTCGGGATCCCCTGGCGACCGATATCGAGGTGAGTTCCAGCATCGAGGACCGGTTGCCTCGAATCTGGGCGGCTGTCGCCCTCGTGGCCATCGCACTTCTTGGCACCTTGCTGATCTTCCGTGTCCTCGCGCGATTCGGTGGACGACGCACCGACGATCTCGGCGAAGAGGTCGTGCAAATGCGTCGACCAGACAAGGCGCCGTCAGAATCATCGGCGGTCACCGCTCCCCGCGAGCGACCGCCGCGCCTGGAACTCGTTGTGCTCGACGCTCGCGGCGTGTTGTACGACGAGGCGAATGATATTGGTGCCCGCCTTGTGCCCTTTGTTCGTGAACGTGGCAGTAAGGCATCGTTGCAGGAGATCAACGACGCCTTCCGTTCAGCGAGCCTCGGCCGTTTGTCCACCGCAGAACTGTGGACGGATCTTGGGCTCACGGATGATCCCGCTGAACTCGACGCGCTGTACACCGCAGAATTTCGACTTCGCGAAGGCGTGCTCGACTTCATCGACCGTCTTCACGAGCGGGGGCTGCGTGTGGCGGTCATCACCAACAATGTCCTCGGTTGGTCCAAGGCCATTCGGAAACGGTTCGATTTGGACGAACGAGTTGATATTTGGGTGGTCTCAGGCGAGATCGGAAGTCGAAAGCCTGATGCGGCTTTCTTCGAAGCCCTTCGCCGAATGACGAGCGTCGAATACACTGACAGCCTTCTGATCGATGATCAGATCGATGACCTCGACATGGCTCGGTCCCTCAACATGTCGACCGCGATGTTCGTGCCGAACGGGGCACAACTTCCCGCGTCTTCGCCACATCCAATCGTCCACGGATTCGATTCCTTCTTCGGGCGCAGCTGAGTTCTTGGCAGGCGGTGAACTGCAGCGGTCGCTCCGCCGTGCGCCCGAGCCGGGGATCCTTCGAGCCTCGTTCTGACGCGACATAGGAATCATCAACACATTCGAACGTCGGCCCAAAACGAGAAATCGCCCCGGGAAAGACCCGGAGCGAACGTGATGAGAGAACCCTAACACAGGGAGATTTTCGTTGTCGTGTTTTGCGACCGGAACTTCGTCGAATCTTCGCCAAATGGATGAAAGTCTCGAGTTTCTGCAACTCGATCGAGTCCGGCCCGGTTTCTGGTCGATGTGACGAGGATGTGACGGGGATGTGACGAAGAGCAACAGGTTGGTCCACGACTCCGCGCCATCATGCGACAAGAATGTCCCTCGATGGGATCGCCGAGGTATGTGGAAACAATCGAAGCGGTCGAAGCAATCCGTGACCGCTGTCGGACCGACGCTATGACGCCCGACCAATTCGCCTCGCAGGTCACCGATGTTTTCTACGACTATCTGATCGATGAGGATCCCAGAGATGATGTGGTGGGCCTCGTCGACTACTGCGTGCAGGTCGCGACAGAGGTTTGTGAAATCTCACTGTTCGCCGATCGGGTCTTGCCTCAACGACTCGACAACCAACTTCGCTGGATCCTCGAACAACAGGGGGATGGGCACAACCTGGCCCACCTGATTCGGGTGCTACGTGCTCGTCTCACCGAAGGCGACGAACTGGCGAAGATCGAACTGGTCGAACTGTGCCAGACCGGGTACGACTCCCACCAGGGAATGTTCTCGGCCGTGGATTCCGAGAGGAACCTCATTGCCTTGGCCCACGAGTTTCGAGTGGTTCCAGCCCTCGATGCAGCGGTGCGTCCAACTGCGCCCGGCCGGCTAGCGAGCGAGGAGAAAAGTCGCGGAGTCGCTTTGCCCCGCACCCTCGACTTACTCGCTCACCTCGCCAGCGACCCGGTCCATCCATCCGGGACGCTCGCGCGAGATTCGCTCGTTGGGTTGTGCTCCTACGCAGAGACGGCCGGAATGGCGGGCCTACGACTCCCGGTGCATCTGTTGTCCGAGGATCAGCGACTACGACTTCACGAGATCTACGTGCAGCATGAAGAGGCACTCGGCCCACAGGTTGTGCGGATCTTCATTACGGACGAACAGCTTCGCGACCGTGAGATACTCCGAAGCGCGTTGTGGCAGGCCAACGACGTCGCGCGAATGGCCAGCGCAGACGATCACACGTCTACCCCCTGACCTCGCCGGACTGATTCATGGCGCCATGGATGGTGATTGTTGGGCTCATCGGAACGGGCTTCGTCGTGTTGCTCGTCGCCCCGACGATTCACCGACGTATCAATGCACGATCGCGACATGATGCAGAAACGGCACGTCTCGAGCGCGCCACGCGGCTGCGTAATTCGCGCGATGGCGCTAGCAGCACGTTCAACAGCGGCGCGGATGCGGTGAGAGTTCGAGACCGGCTGCTCTTGCGCGGTGTTCGATCTGAGCTGATCTATGAGGGTGAGCAAACGTTGCTCGTCTATCCAGGCGAGGATGGCCTCGTCGTCGAGGGCGTTATTGCTGAGCTCGGTATTGCCTGAGCCCAGACCCGATTGCCGCGATCGCATCGATGACTACAGGGCCTGCATCGACTTCATCGACGACGAGTGCAGGGGCCTGGTCGAATCGGATCGGGACGAGTTTTGGTATCGCGATCGACGCGGACCACGCACCTTCGAAGAATGCCTGCTGATCGTCTGAAGGTGACGAGTACGGACCGACCGGTGTCGTTGGAGCAGAACTTCCCGTCCAGAGGTCGAGCAGTCGGCCGTTGGCCTCGACGGCCTCAGCAATGCCGAGCAGCGCTGCTAACGCATGGGTGCAGGTGTCGCCTTGGTCGTCGCATACACAACTCGTTCGTAGATCGCTGGACGCGGGGATGGGTCCATTGACCGGGGGAAATTCAATCGTGACTTGGACGTCGTGCAGTTCACCATCAGCATCGGTCACCGTTGCTTCCGCGATACCGCCAGAAATGTCGACCTCGCCCACACCGTTTGATCGGTGTACGCGACGCGCCTTGGCCATTCGGCCCGGATCACCGAGATCGATGGCAATGTTCGCGATAGCTCGCGCTTCGTCGGATCGAAGTGGCCGCCTCATTCTTGCTCCCACTCGGACGTGGCTGTGTGCGCCGACGGATCGAGTCGAAGTAGCTCGCGAAGTTCATCCGTGGAGAGCTCGGTCAACCATGACTCGTCCGTCCCGACGACGGCGTTCGCCAGTGCACGTTTCTCGGTGAGAAGCGTGTCGATTCGCTGCTCGAGGGTCCCTCGGCACACAAGTTTGTGAACGAAAACCGTTTTGTCCTGGCCAATACGCCAGGACCGGTCTGTGGCCTGATCCTCGACCGCTGGGTTCCACCAACGGTCGTAGTGGATGACCCTGCTCGCGGCGGTCAGATTCAAGCCCGTGCCGCCAGCGCGTAGCGATATCAGCTGGACCGGTGCTCCATCCGGGGCTTGGAAGGCATCGACCATGTTCTTTCGTTGCGTCCGAGTCGTTCCACCGTGAAGGAACGGGGCCGGGAATCCAAAGCGGCTCTCGACGTGGTGGGCCAACAGCTTGCCCATCTCGCGATACTGCGTGAACACCAAGGCCCGTTCCCCGGACTCGAGCATGGTCTCGAGCAGTTCGTCGAACCGTTCGAGCTTTCCGGAACGGTTCGCCTCGCCGACCGTGTCGTCGCGAAGGAAGTGTGCGGGGTGATTACATACCTGCTTGAGCTTTGTGAGGGTTGCGAGGACGAGACCTCGACGCTCCATGCCCGTTGAGGCTGAGGCATTGGTAAGAAAGTCGTCGACCACCGCTTGATACAAACCGGCCTGTTCGGGCGTGAGTGGCGCCCACGCCACCTGCTCGATCTTGTCTGGAAGATCGGGCACGAGCGATCGATCGAGTTTTGTGCGCCGCAACACGAACGGAGCGGTCAGGCGGCGAAGCGATTCGAGCGCGTCTGCTCCGTCACCGCTCTCGATCGGATTCGAGAACGTCTCCCGAAACCAGGTGATGCCGCCCAACATTCCTGGGTTGAGTGCATCGAGAATCGCCCAAAGTTCGGTCAGTCGGTTCTCGACCGGGGTCCCCGTGAGTGCAATTCGCTGTGTCGACCGCAGACTTCGAATGCTGATCGCCGCGTTTGTCCGATGGTTCTTGATGGCCTGTGCCTCATCGCAGACCACAACATCCCACTGAATCGGGTCGAGCTCGTCTGCTATGCGGCTTGCGGTTCCATAGGTGGTGATGATGATGTCGTGTTCTGCGGCAGCGCGAACCAATCGGGGCCCGCGGAGCCGATCTGGGCCGTGGGCGATCATGACCGAGAGCTCGGGGGTGAAACGTTCTGCTTCGGCCTCCCAGTTGGTTACGACCGACAACGGACAGATCACAAGATGCGGCAGCCGAGGGAGGTCGTTGGTAACCCGGTCGAGTTTGCGGCCAAGGAGGTAGGCGAGGGCGGTCGGCGTTTTTCCGAGGCCCATGTCGTCGGCGAGGCAACCACCGAGACCTAGGCGCCCAAGAAACTGGAGCCACCCGAGAGCTCGTCGTTGGTAGGGCCTTAGCTCGCCGATGAACCCAGGTGGTTCGAGGGCTTCGGTGAGCTGGTCTTCAGGAAGACCTTCCAGCAGTTCTTTGATCCATCCTTCGGCGGTTAGATCGTTGTCTTCGTCTTGCTCGAGCTCGGAGATCGTCTGTCGGAGGAGCTCGGCGGGGCTGAGTTCGCTTGAATCTCGGCGTTGTGTGTCGAGCCGGTTGAGGGCGGCGCGCATCTGATGATGGTCGATCTGTACCCACGAGCCGCGGAGCGCAACAAGATCGGCGTTCGACCGAGCGAGTGCTTCAATCTCTTCCTGGGTCAAGGAAATGTCGCCGAGCGCCAATCCCCAGTCGACGTTTATTACGGCCGCGCCGAGACCCCACGAGCCTCCGAAGCCAGAGCTGGAAGAGGCGCGGGCGGTGAGCCGAGCCGATCGGGCGAGGAGACCTGTTGGGGTGACGATCGGGAGGCCGGCGAGACGACATGCTTCGAGACCGTCTGTGAGGAGGTCCGATACTTCGTCGACGTGCAACAACAACTCCGCTGGCTCAGGTTCGTCGGCGAGCGGCGCGAATGATGCGAGTTGGGATGCCAACCGGTCGATGAGCTCGCGCATACGGGTGCGTAGCGGAGCGAGGCTTTCTTCTTCGGCCAGTTCCAACGCTGCCCCCGATGCCTGCCAGACATCGTTGAATCCGAGCGTCTTACCCGAGGGGTGCACGATTTCTAGCTGGAGCGACCAGGACCCGCCCATATCTTCGGCCGGTGGCTCGAGGCGACCTTGGAGCACTACCTCCGGTGCGCCGACGATGACGCTGGCGAATTCGCTCAGTTGGGTCGACCACTCGGCGAACGCAGATTCGTGAGCCACCGAGTCGGCGACGAAGACCGCGTCGGCTCTTGACAAGGCGGTCGTAATGCGGCGAAGCGCGACCACGTTGCTCGCCCGAGTCCTCGGGAGTGGGGGACGCCAATCCTCCTCGATGAGGGCGACCCGGCAGACCGCATCGATGAGCGTGTTGAGGATTCCACTCACCTGATTGTTCGCTGGCTTATCCGATGCAGCGAGAACTACGGGAGGACACACCGCCGTGAGGGCCGAGACCACATCGTCGACCGTCGCATCTTTGAGAGGGTTCCAGTCGGCTCGCCATCGGAGTCCGGCGGTTCGCAGCGCCGGGACGACCCGGCCACTCGACGCGATGTCGATCGCCGATTGTGTTGCTTGGTGGATCCAGGCGAGGGAGGGAGACCACGACGCACCGCCCGATCGACGAATGAGCAGATCGACGAGCGGCTTCGGCTCGATGGCGACGACATCGATTGCTTCGACTGGCGGCTGGAGGAGGCCCGGGTACAAGGAGTGCCGGGCCGTTCGCTCATCGAGGCTGGGCCGAAGGTCCGGTCCAAGGATTCCAATCGCGACGTTGTGCATGTCGCGAGAGCTTGCATCGGGATGGTCGATCCATAGACCGAAGCTGTCGCCAAGCCACGTCGCATGGAGGGACCCGGGGGGGAAGGGTGAGCGAACCACCTATCCACGCTAGCGGTGTTGGGTAGTTGTGCGACTGGTGACATCAGGCTGCGGAATTATGACGAACATGACAATTAGATTACAAAAATCATCAAATGGTGATAAGACGACAATATGTCCTCCAATTTCGATCAAACATCGACAGAAAAGCACGCAGAGAGTGAACACACCACCGTTCGGTTCATTCATATGATCGCCTGGCTCGCCGTCGCTGTCGCCCTCTTTTTGGCCAGCGCCGCTGTCGGAGGGTCCGATTCGGCCGAAGCAGCCGAGGCCGACGGCGTACTCTTCGGTGCGTTCGCTCAGCTTCGCGGAGGCGAGTCCCAGATCGGCGCCATTCAGCGCCTCGAATCCGATCTTGGCGACAAGCTCCCCATCATTCGTTCCTTCTCAAAGTGGGATAGCAAGATGGACAACCGACTCAACAACTGGGTCGTCGACGGCGACCGCCGGTTGATGATCTCGGTCAAACCAAAACGTCGCAACGGTCAGGAGTTGACCTGGCGCTCCATCGCCAACGCCGCACCCGGGTCGAAGATCCACAACGAGATGGTGACCCTCGCACGTGGGACGAAAAACCTCAACGGCGAGGTGTGGATGACATTTCACCATGAGCCAGAAGCGAAGGACCGCCAGTCGTACGGGACCTACGCTGATTTCAAGGCGGCATGGCGAAAGATCCACACGGTCTTCGAACAGCAAGGCGCAGACGTAAAATGGGTTTGGACGATGACGAGTTGGAGCTTCGAGGTCAACGCCGCCGACCGCCGGTCGGCCGGCAAGTGGTACCCCGGCGACCCGTACGTCGATTACCTCGGGGCCGATCCATATAACTGGAACCGCTGCCGCGGCAACAACAAAGAAACGTGGACCTCACTCGAGCGCCTTGTGACGCCCTTTATGGAGTTCGCAAATCAGCATCCAACGAAACAACTCGTACTCCCTGAGTTTGCTTCCGACGAGGGCTCCGCTGGCCAAAAGGCAGCATGGCTCGATGATGCCCGACGGTTTCTGAAGCGTCCCGAGGTCGCGAGCAAGTTCGCCGCGGTCTTCTACTTCCACGATGTGAAAGCAGGTACTGCTGGGTGCACGTGGTGGCTCGACTCCAGCACGTCAACGCTGAACGCAGCGCGGCGCATCGCGGCCGATCCGTTCTTTGATCGAAACCGTGGTGGTGTGCCTACACCGCCTCCGCCGGCTCCAACCCCACCACCACCACAACCCGTCACCGGTTGCACGGTGCGGACCACGGCACAGGGAGATCTGCTGACGTGGGCGTCGCCGGGTGACGGGTTCAAGTACAACGTCCGACGAAACGGTCGATGGCTTGCCGGAAGTCCTACAGCTGAATACCTCAACACTCGCCATGACAACGGCAACTACATCGTGATTGCTCGCGACGGACTCCTGCGCGAAGACCTGACCTGTCGTCGAGTCTGAGCGTTCGGTGGGCGTCCTGGACTTCGTTAGGCCTCGGCGCTCGCTCGTAGAAGCGCTCGCTGCAAAAGCCGTTGATCCCCAAGCCGTCGCCGAAGCGCTTGCTCTAGTCCCTTGATTGGATACAAGTTCTGTGGCGCGCGGTTCTCCTTGTGCGGTTCGCTTGCGTACCTGGGCAACGTGGCACTCACAAGATCAGCCAGCTCGGTTGCTTGCTCTGGATATCCAACTGGCAAGTGCGTGCCGGTCGCCATTTCGCATCGCACGATGCCCGCCCAGCCGTGCGTCCGAGGACCCGGAAGCCGGAGATACCAACTCCAACGGGCAAACCTACTCGTGCCAATGACGAACAACGGCGTACGTTCCCCCTCATCGAGGCCGCTGACGACGATCTGCTCGCGCTCGTCGAGGTATTGCACGTGCTGCGTCTTGATCAAACCGATCGCTCGTTCCACGGCGCGGCCTCGAAGCGGCCCATCGAAAACGATCAGATCGTCCGAGGTCGCGAGAGGGATCGTTCGGGTCTCGAGTTCGGTCATCTGTTCATGAATGCCGAGGTACAGGTCTTCGGGTGAGCCGGTCTTCACCGCCACATGAACGTATTCGCCGGCGTCGGTGACGATCGATGACGCCGATTCCGCTGGCGGGGTGAACACCGCGCGCAGAACCTGAACATCGCGGACTTCTGCGCGGCCGGGGGTGCACGCCACCGCTCCGGCTGCAACCGTCGCGCACGAGCCGGGCAGAACCCTGCCGCCATCGGTCACCCAAATTCGCGCGTCGATCCGTCTGACCCCGTCGACGAAATACACAACACCCTGGGCCGGTGGGCTCGACGATCGGATTGCTCGCCATTGCTCGAGCGGCACCTCCACATCAGCGCGAACCACGTCCGTCGATGCGTCGAGCGCCTCGGCATCTCCGCCGGTTCCAAAGTCGGGATCCCAGGCCTCGACAGCGAAGATCACGTGACACACGATCGCGTTTGGCCGCTGATCGCGTCGAAGGCTCGTCCCATCCGTCCAGCGTAGCTATGCCACTTCGGTGACGGTGGAGCCGTTCGTCCCGCGCTGCACATCGAATCTGGTGGGGACGCGGTCGGCGAGCTCGCGGATGTGTGTCACCAAGCCGATCATTCGCCCAGAGGCCCCGAGGTCTTCGATCGCGGCTGCGACGATGTCGAGCGTCTCGGAGTCGAGGGTGCCGAAACCTTCGTCGAGGAACATCGACTCGAGTGGTGGGGTAGCGGTCGAGGCGAGGTCGGTGATGCTGTCGCGAAGCGCGAGCGCGAGCGACAACGACGTGAGGAACGTCTCTCCGCCAGACAAGGTCCGGACGCTTCGCACCTCATCGGCGTTTCGATGATCTCTGATCTCGAATTCGGTCCCGTTCGTAGTGAGTGAATAGGCGCCGGCGGAGAGTTCGCTCAGTCGAATCGATGCCCGATCTGCAAGATCCATCATGACGTCGGCCATGATCCAACGCTCGAACATCCCCGACGCCAGGTGTTTGCCCAACTCGTCGGCGACCGCTCGATCGGTGTCGAGTTCGGCGAGTTGCGCTTCGAGAGAGAGTTGTCGGGCTCGACGATCCTCGGCGTTCGCCAACACGATTCGCGCATCGGCATGCGCGTCCTGGAGCATCGCGGATGCAAGGTCCGGTACGGGCTCGACACCCGGTGCGAAGAACGACGTGCTCGCGTTGAGCATCCGACACTCTGCTGCTGCGACACGTTTGTCGGCTCCTGCGATCTCCTTCGTCTTGGCGCGTTGAGCAGCACGAACATCGGTCGTCTGAGACTGCCCCCATGCCACCATTTCGGCCCAATCGTCGCGTAGCGATTCCTCTGAAGGCTTCGGTGGGCCGAGAGCGACCACCGCGTCTCGCGCCGCCGTGAACTGTCGCCGAAGCCCGACCCCGCTGCGCTCGATGAGGT
The DNA here is from genome assembly GCA_047638715.1 of Verrucomicrobiales bacterium. Classification (GTDB taxonomy): domain Bacteria; phylum Actinomycetota; class Acidimicrobiia; order Acidimicrobiales; family SHLQ01; genus SHLQ01. The sequence goes on along the minus strand of JBLIMK010000003.1, from coordinate 54,541 downwards.
CGAGTTCGTTTGTGGCTTTGAGAAGAGCGAGCGCCGCTTCATCGACTGCGGATTGGGCGATCTCAACCTTGGCGTCAGCTGCTACCGCTCGTTTTCGCCCGACATGAGCTTGGGCCAGCGTTGGTCTGCCGTCCAGCTTCTCCCAGCGAGCCACGACCGCTCGTGTGGCAGCTTCGGCCCGGGCGTTCGCGTCCGCTTGTGCTGTGGTCGCGCGCTGGAGATCGGCGACCGCACGGATCGTCCGCTCTCCTGCGGTCGATCGTTCAGCTTCGGCTAGCTCGGGGTCTTCGTCGCCAGGTGAGTCGTGAGCCGAGTGTTGTGGAAGGTGCCCCACGGGTTGGTCGCAGACCGGACATTGGTCGCCGGGTTGCAGTGTTGCTGCGATGCCTAGCGCCCCCGCTTGGATCCTTGTTCGCTCGGCTGATTCTTCGGCCCGTTCGAGTGCACCACGTGCATGTTCGGCAGCCGCCATCGCTTTTGTGAGGGACGACTCGCTCGCGTCGAGCACGTCCGTTGCAGCGGAGACGTCCACCTCGAGGGCGGTTACTTCTTCGTGCATCTCGATGAGCTGATCGGATTCTGCAGTGGACGGCAGGTCGCTTCGGGTTTCGATTGCCGATGAGAGCCTTCCTTCCGTGGCAGCGTGCCGCTTGTCGAGCGTTGCAACCGTGCTGGTTGCTTCGGTCAGGCTTACAGCGAATGACTTCGCTTCGCCGGGCACCGTCAGCTGCGACAAGGCGTCGAGTTGCGCGTCGAGATCGTCCAACAGAATTTGTGCGCGATCTCGTTCTGCGGAGCCAGCGCTGCGGATGGACTGCGCTGCTTCCACTTCGGCAAGCGACCCCGCTAGGTCGTCCAACCGGGCGGTCAGGTTATTGATGTCATCTTCAGATACGCGTTGCCCGTCCTTGAGTGCTCGGTGGAGCCCATGACCCTGTGACGAGATCTGCTTCGAGCGCTGCCGAGCGGCTTTGCCAACTTCGGCAAAAACCTCGAGGCCGAGCAACCGCCGAAGGAGACGTTGGCGGGCGCTCGCCTTCTCGGTGAGAAAGCGAGCGAAGTCGCCCTGGGGAAGAACGACCGTCTTTGTGAATTGGGTGAAGTTCAGCCCGAGAAGGCGTTCGACCTCGGCCGAGAGTTCCTGCGCTGTGCTGGCGAGCACCACGTTGCCTTGCTCGAGTCGGGCTTCTTTTGTGCTCGCCCCGCTCGCTGTGCGTCGGACGACCCGAACTGCGGTGTACTCCACGCCACCGACCGCAAAGTCGAGCCGAACTCGAGCCTCTGTGGACACCGCGTTGATGATCGGCGCAACCAGCTTCTCGTTGTCGTACCGAGTGACCGAGCCGTACAACGCAAAGACGATTCCGTCGATGATCGTGGATTTCCCCGCACCCGTCGGACCGGTGAATGCGATCAGGTCGTGGTCCCGGAAGTCGATCGTTGTCAGCGCCCGGAATGCTGAAAATCCTTGCATCTCTAGCTGGAGCGGACGCACTAGAGCTCGTCCTCCGCGCCCTCGACGTGTTGCTGCAGAAGTTCGTCGAAAAGCGAGATGAGTCGAGTGTCATTAACGCCGAGACTGTTGAGGTAGTCGCCGTAGAGCTCGCGCGAGCTGCGCGTCGCTACTAGCTCCCGTGCACGTTGCTCGATGACCATGGGGGCCTCGATGAACACGTCGACACATTGCGGACCGAACAACGTACGAACCTCGTCAGCGAGGTCTGCTCGCCGCGCCTCACGAACGCGAACGCGCAACCATTCGTCGCCGATCTTTCGTGTCCGGAGTTCATCGAGGGTCCCGACGATCGTTCTAAGGGGGCGCCCTGCCGTCAGCGGAACTTGGGTGACGGCAGCTGGGGCCCCGGCTTCGAGTTCGACGATCGAGACCGACTTCGACGCATCCGGGTCGCCGAAGTCGAGCTGCAACAATGACCCGCTGTAGTAGATCGCCGTCGGGCCGGGAATTTTCTGCGCCCGGTGTAAATGACCGAGAGCTACATAGGAAACCCCGACCGGGAAGACCTGCGCAGGAATCGCATAGTCATCGGAAAGATGTGCGGGTCGCTCACCGCCGCCTGCGCCTCCGCCGAGGACAAAGCCATGAGCGGTGATGATTCGGATCGCGTCGTTCGTGCATGCGGCGTCGAGTGCTGCGAGGATCGATCGAACCCGATCGGAGTAAACCCCGGCGTGTTCGTGGGCGGCGTCATGCATAAGTTCGTTCGCACGGATAATGCCGCGTTTCGACACGAACGGAAGCGCCGCGATCTCAACTCGAACACCGTCGACGTCGAGCCCGATGACACCACCGTCGTCCGGCCGGCGAGGTTCTGCGACGACGTGAATGTTCCCGCGTCGCATGAGGTCTCGGAGTGCATCGAGACGACGCGGGTTGTCGTGGTTGCCTGCGATGACCACCACGTTTCCCGCGACGTCCGCGAGCTCCAGTAATGCCTGCCAAGCAATCGACTCGGACTCCGCGGTCGGAGCCGATGTCTCGAAGAGATCGCCGCAGACGAGGATGAGGTCCACCGCTTCTGACCGGGCGATTTCGACGACCTCAGCAAGGACAGCTCGATGCTCGTCGGCCCGACTCAGCCCTCTGATGGTCTTGCCGATGTGCCAGTCCGAGGTGTGGAGTACTCGAACCGCCATGTCAGAGGCCTTCGAATGGATCGCGGGAATTGGATACCGTTGGGGCTGCTTCAGCGCTGCGTGTTGCCCATGAGGGGAACGGAAACTCGATCAGGAGTGGGATCGGCAGACGAGGTTGACTCAAGTACATCGAGCCTGGTTTGAGAATCGTTGCTCGTTGGCGTTGTACTCCCGGGAGGAAGCCATATTGATCTCGGCCGGCCTCGGCTGTGTCCAATCGCCCAACGACTCGGATTGCGCTGTTCGCGACGACTCGCCGCTCGACTTCGCTTGCCGTCTGCTGAGCGCCGATCAAGATGATGCCGAGCGAACGTCCGCGTTCGGCGACGTCGAGCAGGAGCTCTTTGATCGGGCTCGAGGAGTCCCGCGGCGCATATTTGTTCAGTTCATCGAGGACGATGAACTGCAAAGGTTTGGCGACGCCCGAGGCCTCTTTCTCGTCGAATGCCTGTCGAAGTACGACACCGACGACGAAACGTTTTGCTCGGTCGTGCAGTTGATGAATGTCGACGACGGTGAGTTGATTTCGGTCGAGGTCGAGAGAGTATTGCGGAGCATCGTCGACATCGGCTCGGATCAGGTGCTCGACGTGTCGGACCGAGCTCGCGAGTCTGCGGACGAAGGCATTGATGCTGCCACCGCTAACAGCGCGACCGGTCCATCGCTGGTCGGGTTTTTCATCGAGGTCATCCGGGATGAGCTTTCGCTCGATGAAGTCGACGAGCTGTGAGAACGTGCGAATGGTTTGGCCGTCGAGTCGTACAGCGCCGTCTGGCGAGGGCTCGTTACGCACGGCGGCGTTGAGCTGTGCCGCGACCGATTGCACAACGATCGTGTACTGCTGGCGTTCGTCTTCAGCATCGGCAAAAAGGAATGGCAAGAGGTTCGAGCGACAGAACGTATCGAGCGTCCAAAAGAAAGGCAGGACCCCCGTGCTTCTCGCTCCGACGGCGGGTGTCGCTGCGCTGTCGCCCCGTCGAGGAGGGGCCACAATCCCGACGCTGCGAAACGGCTCAGGCTCGAGGCCGAGGTGTTGATATCGGGCGGCTTGGTCGGCCGACAGGTCGATGTTCGGTGAGTCGAGAAAGAGGAGATCTTCACCCTTTACGTTGAAGATCAGGCCCTTGGTGGTCGCTGCTTCGCGACCGAGCACCCCGCTGTTGAAGAGGGAGTAGAGGAGAAATGTCGCGTAGCTCGTCTTGGTCGCCACACCGGAGATGCCCGAGATGTTGACGTGTGCGCCTTTTGTTCCATCGACGAAATCGAGATCGAGGTAGATCGGTTCGTTCTCCCGACTCAGGCCCGCTGGAAGTCGACGGACCACGCTGTCGAAATCGAGTGCCGCATCACGCTCGGCGTCTGTAGCGATTCGGACAGGGGTGCCAGGCAGCGCGGGAACAAAGACCTCGGGTACGACTCGCGTCACCTGCACCAAGGCGGCTTCGGCGACCTCGGCGGGCAACAGTCCGTCGGCGATAAGGAACACATCGCTGTCAAAAGTGGCGCCCTCGTGGCGGGCGCGCACCTGATTCACGATGCCGTAGATCGAGATCTGTTCACCGGTCGGGAGAACCCGGTCGAGTGCAACGACGTCGTCGAGCTGCAGCATGCCACCCTCGGCGATCGCCACCCAAAATTGCAATGGCGTCGCGTCGTCAGTTCCAAGCACTCGGCCGATCACTTTTCGAGGCTACACCTCGACACTTCACGTCGAGATCCCCGGAATGATGACCCATCGAGACGTTCTCAGTTTCAGCCGGACACTCGCTGATGGATACGGACGCGGTCCTCGATCATTCCGATGTTTCCGTGACTCCGTGACTCCGTGACTCCGTGACTCCGTGACTCCGTGTGGCCGGCGGGCGCTTCAGGCGGTGATGGAAGTGGCATAACGAGATGAGGTTGGCGAGCTCGGTTTTGCCGCCGTGGACCCAGTGGGTGACGTGGTGGGCGTGGAGCCGGTGTTCGGCTTCGCAGCCGGGGAATTGGCACATGGTGTGGTCGCGTCGTTCCAGGACTCGTCGGTGTTGGTGAGGGCGTCGATGCCGGCGACGAGTTCTCTTGCGGTGCGCTGTGGCGGCGGCGAGCCGCGATGCGAAGCCAGCGATCTATGCCTCGAGCTGTTCGAGTGCCATGTTGTCGAGTTCGGCGTCGTCGATGGTCAACAGGCGGTCGGTATTGGTCATGGTGTCGTGCATTATCGCCCCAGAAGTTCGTTGGTTTATCAACAAAAACCTACTGCTCGGGTATGACACGATCCTGAGCGCTCGTGGCCACCAAACCGGCGCCGCGGCGCCGCCTTTGGGTGTCCCAGCCCGCAACCAGCGCTCAACTAGTCTGGCCTTGTGAGCGACGGCATTCTCTCCGAACCCATCGACCTCGAAGCACCTCGGCATTCGAAACCGGTGTATCCGCCTGTGGCCGCATCTATGGGTGTCGTGATCGAACATCGCGCATCGGGCACGGTCGGTGCGATCGTTTCGTTCAAACCGCAGCTGGTCGTCATCCGTGATCGGCACGGACGCGATCACAACATCGTTCCTCGACCGGGGGCGTTCATGGTCGATGGCAGTCCCATCACGCTGCGCCCACCGACCGTTCATGAGACCGAGCCCGAGGTCAGTTTTACCGCGTCGGGGTCTGTCGATCCGGGCGTTATCCCTGCCCGCATGGCGAGGGCGAGTCGGATTTGGGTCGAGGGGATCCACGACGCCGAACTCATCGAAAAAGTTTGGGGTGACGATCTCCGCGTTGAAGGCGTGGTCGTGGAACAGATGGAAGGCGCCGACGATCTCGTCGAACGGGTGTCGCGGTTTGGGCCCCGTTCTGGGCGACGCGTCGCGGTGCTGCTCGACCATCTGATCGACGGCTCGAAGGAGTCCCGTATTGCCAGCCAGGTCAGCAACCCCGATGTGCTGATCGTCGGCCATCCATACGTCGACGTGTGGCAGACCATTCGCCCCGAGGTTGCGGGCATCGAGGCTTGGCCGACCATCCCAATGGGTACCGAATGGAAGAAGGGCGTCATGGCTCACTTCGGTGCCACGGGCGAGCCCGGGATCTTCTGGAAAGGCCTCCTGAGCCGAGTGAGTACGTTCCGCGATCTTGAGATCCCGATGGTGGGTGCCGTCGAGCAGATGATCGACTTCGTGACCGCCGAGCACTGACCCAGCGGCGAAGTCCGTTCAGCCCCGCGCCTGCCACGTGCAGACGCAAACCTCGTTGCCCTCGGGGTCGGCGAGAACCCAAAAGGCTGGAACCCGATCTGTGGACAGCACGGTTCCTCCAGCTGCGACGGCATCGGCGACTCGCCGCTCAGCAACGTCGTGAGGAACGGAGATGTCGATGTGGATCCGGTTTCGTTGCGGACGCGGCGCATCCATCTGCTGAAACCACAATGCGGGGGAGTGGTTGAGAGGATCGCTGCTGTCCTCGCCGTCGGGGGAGTACCCGAGCACCGCCTCCCAAAACGGTTTCACCGCGGCGATGTCGAGCGCATCGATCGCGATCTCGATCTGGGCCACAGCCGCTGGTTCTTCTGCGGCGATTCCGAGCTCGGCCGCGATCGCCGAGATCTTCTTGGCGAGGTCGACGTCTCGATTTGTCAACCCGTTGGTCTCGTGGGTTGTGAGCATGACCCGAACCCGTGGATAGGAGAGCGTTATGTCGGGATGATGGTTTGCGTCGTCGGCGATTGGGCCAATGCGCGCGGCGAACTCGATGCCCTTGGCCATCGAGCTGGTCTTGAACGAGGCGTGCATCGTGCGGAGTAAGACCCTCCAATCGTCTAAGCCGGTCATCTGGCTGACCTCTGCTGACGAGAACGTTTCTGCGGGTTCCATGGCGCAAGTCTGACAGGTCGGCATACGCGTGGCCGCGTAACCTTGGGGTATGAGCGTCATTCCCGTGATCGACATTGCTCCGCTGTTCGATGAAGAGGCAGATCATCGCGCCGTGAGCGCCTCGCTGGCTCACGCAGCCGAGACCGTCGGCTTCTTCTCGATTACCGGCCACGGCATCTCGCCAGACCTTCTGGCACGGATGCGAGCAATGGTGGCCGAGCTCTTCTCCGTCAGCGAAGAGGACAAGTTTCGACAGGCGATCACGCGGCACAACTATCGCGGCTTCATACCGCTCGGTTTCTTCACCCCGAATCGCGACGATCCCGACGCGCCTACCGCCGATCGATACGAGGGTTTCAAGCTGCACTGGGAAGTCGACGCGAACGATCCGCTTTGTGCAGAGTCGGCCATCTATGGTCCCAATCGGTGGGCCGAACATCCGCCGGCGATGCGCGACACGGTCCTCGAGTACTGGAATGGGTGTGATTGCTTGGCCAGAGCGTTGTTGGCTGCGTTCGAACAGGTCCTCGGGCTAAGCCAGGGTGACATGGCGAAACAATTCGCCCGCCCGGTCACCAACATGACCCTGTTGCACTACCCGCCGTCAACGCCCGACGAGAATGTCCTCGGCATCCATCCGCACAAGGACACGAATGTCTTTACCGTGCTCCACCCCGACCCGGTCGGTGGTCTGTTCGTGCGCACCCGCGATGGTGACTGGGTCGAGGCCACCTGTCCCACGAGCGCATTGCTCGTCAATACGGGCGACATGATGGAGGTCTGGTCGGGAGGGCGATTTACCTCCACGCCGCACAAGGTCGTCAATGCGACCGGAGCCGAGCGGTACGCGTTCCCCTGGTTCCTCGCGCCCGATCACGATGTCGTCATTGCACCTTTGGTCGATCCACAACCCGGCTTTATCAGAGTTGACCCGGTAGAGGTCGGGCCGTGGTCGCTCGAGGTCTGGCGGACGAATTGGCCAGATGAGACGCCGAGCGATTCGACCGCTCATCTTGGAACGCTCGACCAGTAGGTTTCAGCCATGTCCATGAGCGCAACCGAAGCCATCACCAGTCGACGTTCGATCCGCGCCTTCACCGAGAAGCCGGTTCCCGAGGGTCTCCTTCGAGCGATCTTGACCGACGCGGCTCGTGCACCGTCGGGGACCAACATCCAGCCATGGCAGGTGGTGGTGCTACAGGGTGACGCCAAAAACGACCTGGTCGATGCCGTGCAGGCGGCCTTCGATTCGGGCAACAGCTCGACGGACGACGCGTACTATCCCGCCGAATTCGTCGAGCCGTATCTCGCTCGCCGTCGCAAGATCGGTTGGGACATGTACGGCCTGGTCGGGATACAAAAAGGTGAGTACGACAAGATGGCCGCGCAGGCGCGCAAGAACTTTCAGTTCTTCGATGCGCCTGTTGGGATGATCTTTACCCTTCACGAGAGCATGAGTTATGGCGGTTGGATGGACCTCGGTCTTTACATGTCGAACGTCATGACGCTCGCTCGCGAACATGGGCTACACACCTGTCCGCAGGCCGCGTGGCGCGAATTTGAAGACGTGATCCACCAACATCTCGAACTCCCAGCCGACCAGCGAATGATCGTGGGGATGGCCATGGGATACGAAGACACCGATCACGTCATTAACGAGCTGCGAACCACGCGAGCACCGCTCGACGATTACGTTGACTTTCGAGAATGATGAATGAAAATTCTTCCGAATAACGCGAATACGATCCCCCGAACGTGGGTTACGGCCCTCATGCATCCTGATATGACGCGCCCTGGAGTCCGACGACTCGCGCTTGTGGCGGTCCCCGCATTCGCCCTCGCTTTAGCGGCGTGCGGTAGCGGTGGCGGTGGCGGCGAAGTGAGCTCAGCGGCGGCCATCGCTGCACCCGCGCCGGCGGCACAAGACGCAGCTCCGGCCTCCTCCGACAGTTCTGATAAAACAGAGACCTCCGATAACACAGCCGATGTAGCGGAGTCCGACGTTCCCGAAGGTGCGGTCGCAACTACCTCAAATGAAACAGGCCTCACGATCACCCGATTGAGTGCCGAAGACGCCGAAGCGAACGCAGCGGTAAACCAAGCGAACCTGCAGCCCGCTGACGACGTCCTCGACATCGAGGTGTTGACGGTCGCCGACGGTGGCGTCGCGACGCTTCGTCAGGTCGTCAAGGGAGACCGCCCTGTTCTGCTCTGGTTCTTTGCCCCGCATTGACCGACCTGTCGCCGTGAGGCGCCTGACGTCGAGCAGTTCGCTCGAGACAACGAAGACAAGGTCCAGGTCATTGGCGTAGGAGCACAGGACGATTTCGCGTTCGCCTATCGCTTCCTCGACGAAGGTGACCTCGAGACGCCGACGATGTTGTGGGATCCGAGTTTCGCCACCTGGCAAGCTTTTGGGGTACGTGCGAATAGCCAGATGATGGTGGTTTCGGGAGATCTGACCGAAGGCAGCAGCCTCATTTACGGGTTCGGGGATGACCAACAGAGCGCGATCCTCGAGTTCGTCGACGCGCTCTAACGATTTCGCCTGACCATTGCGGTCTCATTACGAACTGTTACCGTTTACGGATTAGGGCCGGTTTACACCGTCCTGTTTCCGCTTCGTGGCGTCGTGCCAGAGCAAGAACCGAAAGCCTGAGCATGTTCACCTCACGATCTCGAAATGCGGTGTGTGTTGCCGTCTCCCTCATGGCGTCAACGCTCAGCGCAGGTACTGCTGGAGCCGCGCAGGCGCCGAATGATTTCTGTCTTGGTCTCACGATCGAGACTGCCACAGCAAAGGGTTATCGGATTCAGATCGGCGACGAGACCGACAACATCTTCTTCGGTGGAAACGCGTCACGTGACTTCATCCTCGGCTTCGGTGGCGACGACATCTTGACCGGCGGAGGAGCCGACGATGTGATCTGTGGAGGCGCGGGCAACGACATCATCACCGCCGGCGATGGCAACGACAGGGTCTCCGGTGGGCCCGGCAACGACGACATCACGCTCGGGAGTGGCAACGATCGAGCACGAGGCGGCTGGGGCTTGGATCGAATCGTTGGCGGTTCTGGGAACGACCGGCTCCAAGGCAACGGCGGAAATGACCGGATTTCAGGCGAGGGCGGCAACGACCTCATTCACGGCAACCTTGGCGCCGACACATTGTTCGGTGGCGAAGGCAACGACATCGTTCGCGGACTTCGCGGAAAGGACCGAATCGCTGGCGGGCCCGGTGATGATCGTCTCGAAGGGGGCAAAGGGGACGACATCGTTTCTGGCGATGACGGGTCCGACCGATTGTTCGGCGGACCCGGTCACGATTGGCTCGATGGCGACGCCGGCGCGGACATTCTCAATGCGGGGAAGGGTCGCGACCAATGCGACATCGACGACGGTGACGATCTCACGTTTTGCGACATCGATTTCACCGGAGCGCCCGTTAACCCTCAACCCCCTGTGGTCGACCCCGGCGATGACGTCGCTCCCCCGACAGGCAACGCAGTTCCTGCGGACCAGGCACCCCAGGGAGTTAATAAGTTCGGTTGGCCGCTCCTCACAGACGTTGGTTTGACGGCGTTGTTGGAATGCGAATCTGGCGGGAACCACGCCATCAACACCGGCAATCGTTTCTATGGCGGTGTGCAATGGCTGCCGGACACGTGGAATGCCGCTGCTCGCCTCGCGGGCTTTGCTGAGTACGACGGTGTACTTCCTCATTTGGTGCCTGCGAGCGTTCAAGACCAGGTTGCAAAGGCGTGGTGGGCGGCGACCACGCCGATCAGCCAGTGGCCAACGTGTCACAAGAAGTCGTTGCTGGCCATGAACGTGCTGGCCCCGTAAGTCCTACGCCGCGTGGTTGCCGGTGAGCATGTCGTAGGGAAGGAACATCCCGTTGAGCTCGGCGGCCAAGGCCTTCAAGTTTGGTGAGGGCGATGTTTCGCAGTGTTTGTTGATCAGACTCTGCACAACGGCGCTCGGCGAGCCGATCGTGGTCGAGCCGTAGCTCTTCAGCAGCGTGTTTCGCTGCCTCGACAAGAACAGCGCTCCATAGACGGGCGAGCCTCCGCCGACGAGATGTCGAACCGTTTCAACGCGCGCGTCGAGACCCGTGAGCAGAATCTTGCAGCTCACACCACCCACGTACACGTTGTCTTTCGCTACACGGACTCGACCTTTGAGGGGCGTTGAGCGAATGACTGTGACCGCGTTGTTGCCGATCACGACGTGTTCGACCGAACCATCCGACCCGGGCACGAGGCGGTTGCTCAGCACCTCGATCTTGTTGATCACAATGTCAGCGAGATGTGCACCCGTTTGGTATTCGGAGGCAACGCCGGTTGAAATCATGTCCATATGTAAATTTCGCCACATTGGGGCAGTGACTTGAGTCTCTTCCTGAACTAGTGGTCGACAGCCTCGATGCTCGCTATGTGGACCAACGCATCGCCTTTGTTGCCAAGAGGGAACATCGTGCGCGCGATGACAAGACCGCTTCTGCTCGCTCGAATCGTGCTCAATCGTTTGCCAAACGCGTCGATGATCGTCCCCATCTGTTGTTTGGCTTCGACCATGTCACCAATTTCGACCTCGAGTCTGATCACTCCGCTCTTCGCCGCGCGCACCCAGGCGGAGCTGCGAGATTCGGCGATCGGCGATGCGACTGGACCGTCCCATTCCGCGATGTTGAGATGGCGAAGGACTCGACGGACGCCATCCACGCCACTCGAGATGGCGTCGTTGTTGAATCGGAGAGGCTCACCCGCTTCGTAGAGGAGCACGAGGGCGCCGGCCTTTGTGCCTGCGTGTCGCAGCGAGCCGCTACGACCCTTGGCGTGGATCATCAAGCGGGCGCCAAAAACTTCCGCCAGCTCCTTCGTGCGAGGGTCGTTGAGGTCAGCGCGGATCTGCGGAAGATCCGTCCGGTTGTCGCTCGCTGTATGGAGGTCGATGCCGAGTTCGCAGTGTTTCACGATTTCGGTCATGAACATGTAGGCCACGCGTGCAGCGAGGGAGCCCTTTGCGCTTCCGGGAAACGAGCGGTTCAGATCGCGGCGGTCCGGGAGATAACGGTCGCCGGTAATGAAGCCGTGCACGTTGACGACCGGCACGGCGAGCAGCGTGCCGCTCATCGTCTTGGGGTCGAGTTCGCTCAGTACGCGGTTGACGACCTCCACGCCGTTGAGCTCGTCGCCGTGAATCGCCGCGTTGATCCAAATGGTTGGGCCATCGCCGCTCCCATGCAGGACCGTGACGGGCATCGACATCTGCGCGCCGGTGATCAAGCGCGAAACAGGGAGCTCGACATGGGCGCGCCGCCCTGCCCGCACCTCTGTGTCGCCGATGATGAATGGCGGTCGTACTGCCATGAAGTCCCTGCTCCTTTGCGGGTTCGCGCCGCGCGGTCGCTACTGTTCTGAGGCGCCACCGGAACAACATCGAACAGCAGGAGTGTAGTGAGGCTCGCGATTCTTTCCCGAGAACCACGGAGCTATTCGACGCAACGGCTGAAGGTCGCGGCGATCGAGGCTGGCCACCAGGTGCGGATTCTCGACACGCTCCGGTTCGCCATCGATCTGAGCGGCGATGAGCCCGACCTTCACTATTCGGGCAACCAGCTATCCGACTACGACGCAGTGCTCCCTCGGGTCGGGTCATCGGTGACCTACTTCGGCACGGCGGTCATCCGCCAGTTCGAGCAAATGGACGTTTACACACCCAACACGTCGGCAGGTATTCGAAATAGCCGCGACAAGCTGCACGCTCACCAGATCCTGGCTCGTCACCGGATTGGTATGCCTGCGACTACGTTCGTGCGAGATCGGACCGACATTCTTCCCGCGATCGAGCGGGTCGGCGGAGCCCCCGTCGTGATCAAGCTTCTCGAGGGCACCCACGGGATTGGCGTGATGCTCGCCCCCGATCTGACCGTTGCGAAAGCCATGATCGAGACGTTGCAGGCAACTCGCCAAAACCTGCTGGTGCAAGAGTTCATCGCTGAAAGTTCTGGGACTGATGTGCGGGCGTTTGTCGTTGGCGATCAAGTGGTCGGGGCAATGCGCCGGTCTTCTGGGGGCGACGACTTTCGATCGAACCTTCATCGAGGGGGAAGCCCCGAAGTAATCAAGCTCGATCCTGCATATGAGATGGCTGCGGTCCGATCTGCCCAGATTATGGGACTTCGTGTGGCGGGAGTCGACATGCTGGAGAGCGCGCGAGGACCACTCGTCATGGAGGTCAATTCGTCTCCTGGGCTGCAAGGAATCGAACGAGCCACAGGACAAGACATTGCTCGGCTGGTGATTGACTTCGTCGATGATCAGGTCGCATTTCCCGAGCTCGACGTCCGTCAGCGCCTTTCGGTGTCGCGCGGTTATGGCGTCGCTGAGCTCTTGGTTCGAGAGGACGGCTCGTTTGTTGGTGCGCCGTTGGGCGACAGTGGTCTGGACGAGCGCGACATCAGAGTCCTTACCGTGCAGCGGGGCACACGGGTAATTCCGAATCCGAAGCCATCGCTGATCCTCGAGGCCAACGACCAGCTGTTGTGTTTCGGAAGTCTTGAGGAGATGCGAGGAATGATTCCCAAGCGTCGACCTCGACGTCGCAGGCTCCTTGCGCTGGGACAAGAAGACTCGATATCGGACACGACGTGATCTAGTCGCGAACCCCGGCGGCCAATCTTTCGAAGGCTGTCATCAGCATGGTGATGTCGCTCGGATCGATGTGATCGAACATGTGGGCCCGAACGTGTGCAACGTGGTGTGGAGCGGCAGCGCGAAGAGCCGCTATGCCTTGGCTCGTGAGTACCGCCCAGGTACCGCGGGCGTCATCGTCGCACCTCTCTCGCTCGACGTAGTCACGGCCAACAAGACGGTCGACGCGTTGGCTCAGGCGACTTCGGGAGTGAAGAAGCATGTCTGACAACTCGCTCATACGAACGCGCTGATCGGGTGCTTCGCTCAGCATGACGAGCACTTCGTAGTCGTCGAGAGCGATTCCTGATGAGTTTTTTAGATGTGCGTCGAGCCGCGACGTGATCCCCGATGTAGACGACAAGAAGGCGCGGAAGAGCCGCATTTCGTCGGCGGATAACCAGTTGGGCTCGGTCACGTGGAGAATTCTACAGGGCCGGGTTGAGGGTAGTTCAATATTAAACTACGCTGGAAACAAGCAAACCAACACCGATGTTGCGTGGAGGAGGACGAGTCGAATGACAGAGAACCAGGCCCTCGATAGGACCGGCGAGTGGGAGATGCTGCGACAGCGACATCTCAAGGCTGCCGAAGTCCGTCCGGCCTCGACCGCTCGCGGCGTGCATCACCTCGCGTTGCTCAGCTCCGACGTTGAACAGACGATTCGCTTTTACCAAGACATCTTGGGCTTTCCATTGACGGAGCTGTTCGAGAATCGGGATTACGAAGGCTCAACCCACTTCTTCTTCGATATCGGGAACGGCAACCTTCTCGCCTTCTTCGACTTCCCCGGACTCGACCTCGTCCCGTACCGAGAGGTTCTCGGGAGCATGCATCACCTCGCAATCTCGGTTCCCGCGGAGCATCATGGGCACCTTCGACAAGCACTGATAGATAACGATGTGGAAATCGAATTCGAATACGACACTTCGTTGTACTTCCGAGGCCCCGACAACGAGCGACTAGAGCTCATTGCCGATGACCTCGGCCAGATGTACGGCGATCCGGTGATGTAACGATCTCTCTTGCCGTGGCCCGGGCCCATTGCGGTGACGCCGGCGTAAGCGCACTCCAGAACTACTCGGCCTCATCCGTGCTGGCCTCGACCGGCGTTGCTCGTTCATCGGACCCGGTCTCGGCGAGCTCGTTTGGATCCGACGAATCGTCCGTCGCGTCGAGAGCGTTGGGGTCTGCGTCGCCCGCTTCATCGGGTTCGGGCTCCGGAGGGTCATCGGGGGTTAGATCGTCGATCTCGCCGGCCATACCGAGCGCGGCTGCCAACTGCGTCGAGCGGTCGTAGACGAGCTTGAAGTAATGAGGTGATGCGGCGCCATGGCCGGGAAGCGGCGGCTGCCCAAGGGAATTGATAACAGCGACGGAGTCGGCGGTCGAGATCTCGAAGCCCTCAGGGTTCGGCAACGCCGTTGGATCTCCCCAGAAGCCGACCGGATCAAATTTCTTCTTTCCTGGAGCGTTCGACTTCTTGCGCTTCTTCGTTCGATTTCGTCCGTTGTTTCCAGATGATGCGTTGTTGCTCATGACAGCGCTCCGACGGGCTCGACGCTCTTGGCAGGTATTGCCGGCTCGTCGATCGCTGTTTCGGCGGTGAGGAGAAGCTCGGGATCGATTCCGAGAGCTACTTGCAGTTGCTGGGCATCGAGATCCCCGATCGAGCTCGACTTTGGAAGGACCATGTTCGCGATTTGCCGCTTGCCAGCCACGATTTCTTCGACGCGTTCATCGACCGTGCCCGGGCACACAAGGCGGTGGGAAATGACCGTCTTTGTTTGTCCGATACGCCATGCTCGGTCACGGGCCTGATCTTCAACCGCTGGATTCCACCAACGGTCGTACAAGACGACGTGGTTTGCGGCGGTGAGGTTCAGCCCTGTGCCGCCAGCCTTCAGCGACAGCACGAGTGCGCCAGCGCCATCTCCGGCTTGGAAGTTGTCGATCATTTTGTCGCGTGCGCCGCGTGCCAGACCGCCGTGGTAACAGTCGATCTTCTTGCCTGTGCGTTCGGAGAGGTGCTTGGCGAGTTTCTCTCCCCATGAGGCGAAGTGGGTGAAGATCAGCATCTTCTCATCGGCCGCAAACACGGAGTCCATGATCTCGTTTAGACGAGCGAGCTTGCCAGAACGACCCTCGATCGGCTTGTCGTCGTCCTGATAGTTGACCGGGTGGTTGCAGATCTGCTTGAGTGCCGTGATCGCGGCGAGCACGGCGCCCTTGCGTTCTGGCGTTCCTGCCTCGCGTCCCGACGTCTCGAGCACGAGGGTGTCGATGACCGCTTGATAAAGCCCGACTTGTTCGGGGGTCATTGCGCAATGGTCGAGCTCATCGATTCGATCGGGAAGCTCGGCGGCGATCTCGGGCTCGGTCTTTGTCCGACGGTAAATGAGGATGCCGTTCAACGCTCGCAATGCTTCCTCGCCGCCCTTTGATCCGGTCGACTTCTTGGTCGGGGTGAGTTGGGCGACGAAGTGCGGGCGAGAACCGACCAGGCCAGCGTTGGCCCAGTCCATGATCGCCCACAGGTCGCCGAGACCGTTCTCGATCGGTGTGCCCGTGAGTGCAACTCGGGTGCGTGCATTCAGCCTGCGTAGTTGTTGTGACGTTTCAGCCGTGGGGTTCTTGATCGCCTGTGCTTCATCGATGACGACCTTGCCCCAGCTGATCTGAGCCAGTTGGTCCATGTCGCGAACGGCGGTTCCGTAGGTGGTTATGACGAGGTCGACCTTCCTGAATGTGGCCTCCAGATCGCCCTTTGTCCTGTTGGCGCCGTGATGGACGTGGATGGTCATATCCGGGGTGAACTTGCGCGCCTCGGCCGCCCAGTTGCCGACGACCGCGGGGGGAGCAATGACCAAGCCTGTGCCGTGTTCGCGATTTGCATAAAGCGCGGCGAGCGACGTCGGCGTTTTTCCGAGGCCCATATCGAGGGCGAGGCAACCGCCGAGGCCGGCATCGTCGAGGAAATTGAGCCATGACAACGCGTCTGCCTGGTAGCTTCGAAGTTCTCCTTCGAAACCCTCCGGGGTCGTATCTGGGTTCTCGGGTAGCTCGCTCATGCTGCGCAGCAGGTCTGCGGCCCAGCCATCTCCAGCGATGCTGATCCCGCCTCCGAGCGGATCCCCTTCGAGGCCCATGGCGTGACGCAACATGTCGGCGCCGGTGAGCTTGGTTTGATCGGCTCGTTCGGCGAGCGCCGCTGCGGCCTCTGCGAGATCGGCTTGGTCGAGTTCGATCCATTGGCCACGCGACTTCACGAGCGGACGTGCTTGCTGGGCGAGCTTGGCAATGTCAGCTGCGGACAATTCGACGTCGTCGAACATCGCCGACCAACGAACATTGGCGAGTTGTTGGGCACCGACGACGCTCTTTTCGGCATCTTCGGCCGTGAGTCGCAGCGACGGTGTCGACTTCTTTCGAGAGAGCGGCGGAACCCGGACGTCGAAGCCCGCAGAGCGGAGAACGGGCCCGACTTCGGTCATGAGCTGCCAAGCTTCGTCTTGGCTGAGGATTACTTCGCCACGGCGGCGACCACCTGATCGAAGGAGCGCTGGGAAGAGTCGTTCGAGCCGGGAAGCTTGATGCTCGAACAGTCGTGAACGGTCCTTGGAGGCCTCGGCGAGCACGACCTCGAAAGGCTCGAGTGATCCGGCAGACGACGTGCCAAGGACCTGTGCCAGCCAAGCGTTCGATGCATCGGGCGGGCTGAGTTGGACCGTGAGTTTCGGATTCTTTGTACCGACGACGGGTGCGGCCCATCGGTCGATTCGGCGCGAGATCTCTGAGCCAGCAGAATCTGGTGCGATGAACGACGATCCATCGAGGCGGCCGAGAAAGGCTTCTGAGATGTCGTTTCGATCTTTGACCTCGGGAGGTGGCGCTGGAACGTCGACCTGCGACGCTGCCATGCGAACGATCTGGTTTGTGATGTCACCCATTACCGCGGTCGTGAAGGACAGCCCTTCTTGCCGCTGCTGGCCGACCATGGCCGTTCCGGGCACGGAGGCGACTAACGCCTGCAAGTGATCGGCTTCGATCAGGCCTGGTAGCCAGCGCACCGAGAAGGTGCTGCCATCGCCCTTGCCCCCACCGCGACGCGACTGGCGAAGTTGTGGCGCCATACGCCCTTGGGCCACCGCAGAAACAGCAGTAGCCGCGGTGAGTCCCATCCATCGGACGCTTGGACCGACCTTGGGGTTATTACTTTCCCGCGCCTGGGCGACGAGCCAACCGAGCGCAGATGTTACCGGCGCGGTCAGCGCCGGGACCCGCTGTCCAGTGGGAATCCGTAGTGGGCTGCGGCTCTCCCACTCGATTGTTCCGGCGCCCGTTGAGGCGAGGTATTCACGAATGATGTCGTCCGGTTCATACCGAGCGTCGTGACCAGCGACCCACGCGACGAGCTGGCCATCGTTCCACGACAGTTGGAGCTGCGCCGTGCCAGTTTTCTCGACCGGCGGTTCTACCTGCTGCTTCGAACGAGATGGAGCGGTGAGCTCTTCTTCCTTTGGCGCCCCAATGATCGCGGTAAGGGCGTCGTCGATCTGAAAACACTCGTCGTCGAGGTCGTTCAGCACGTTTGCGCGCTCAGGTCCACGAACGGTCTTACGCGCTCGCTCGAGTGCGGCTTCGGCGTCGTCGAGCAGGAGCCAAAGAGCAGATGCCCAGGCGTCCTTGTCGGCGTTGAGATTCTTTTGCTGCGCGGGTGTTGCTAGACCGTCGAGATGGGCTTGTGCGATCTCGACGAGCAGTGCGGGCGGCTCGTTTGTTGCGATGAAGTTCTCCTACAGATGTGGCACCGGATTGGTCCGCTTGGGATCTGGCGACACTAGGGAGACGAGGTGATCCTCATCTCGGTTGATTGCACCACTGCGAATCGAAGGTCGAAACGCAAGGTGTGCGTTCGGCTGCAACCCGGAAGGTTGCGCCTACAGCTACTGCGGGTGGCATGCCCGAACTCGCTGTGTAAACAACACTAGCGCTGTGCAGTCCAATCGGTGCAACCAGGGCGATCTTGAGCCTGAGGTGGTTGTCGCACGAACCGCTGTGCGAGCGTGGGGACATCTCGAGAGGATGGCAGTGATGATCGGACGAGTGCGACCCGCAGTACTGAACCTGGCTAGTTATCGACCTGGAAAGGCAGCGAGCCAGATCGAGGACGAACACGGCATCGAGGACGCCATCAAACTTGCATCGAATGAGAATCCATGGTCGCCCGCACCCGCTGTTATCGACGCCATCGTCGAGGCCGCGTCAGGGGTGAACCGCTATGCGGACAACAACGCAAGCGAAGTTCGCGTCGCCATAGGTGAGTGGCTCGGGGTCGACGTTTCACGCATAACCGTGGGATGCGGCTCGAGCGGATTGTTACAACAGCTGTTCATGACGTTCGTCGATCCGGGCGACGAGGTAATCTTTCCTTGGCCTTCGTTCGAGATCTATCCGGTTTTCAGCACGCTGTGCGATGCCGTCGACGTGCGGGTAGCGCTCGATTCCAACTTCGCTTTCGACCTCGATGCGGTCGCTGAGGCCGTGACCGATCGAACCAAGGTCATCTTCCTCGCGACGCCCAACAATCCCACGGGCTCGGCCATCTCGATGGACGAGGTCAATACGCTGCTGCACCGGATCCCCGACGATGTGATCGTCGTCATCGACGAGGCGTATCGAGAGTTCTCCGACGCATCGTTCGGTGATCCCATAGTCGACTTACAACCAACACATCCCAACCTTGTGGTGACCCGCACGTTCTCAAAGGCATTTGGGTTGGCTGGTCTGCGCTCCGGGTACGGCGTCGCCGATCCGTCGATCATCGAGCAACTCGACAAAGTCCGGCTGGCCTTCTCGGTAAACAATCTGGCGCAAGCAGGAATGCTTGCCGCTATCGAACATGAGGCCGCCGCGCTCAAGAACGTGACTTCGCTCGTCACGGAACGTGACCGATGTATTGAGGCTTTGGCCAACGCTGGTGTCGAGACGCCGCCGGCCCACGGCAACTTCGTGTTCATCCCGACCGGCGCTGCGACCGAAGAAATCGCCATCGCCATGGAGAAGCAGGGTCTGGTCACCAGGCCGTTCGCGGGATTTGGATTGCGCGTCACGATTGGTTCGCCCGAACAGAACGATCGTTGGCTCGAGGCGTTCTTCGCCGCTCGCTGATACCCGAACCTCCCGCACTCAAGCACCGAGGTCAACGGATCGACAAAGATGGTCACTACAACTACGTAGAAGAGCGGAGCACCTCCAACATGTCGATTCGATCCAACCTCGATCAATACGCCGAGACCGAAACAGGGGAGCAGTTCACTCGACAAAATAGCAAGCTGCTCAAGATCGAACTCGCGGCCGGCGGGGTGCACGCCAAACGAGGATCGATGGTCGCCTACCAGGGTGATGTGAAGTTCGAGAACAAGGGGTCGGGTGGACTCGGCAAGATGTTGAAGAAGGCCGCCACCGGTGAAGGCGCGAGCATGATGCATGCGAATGGCACGGGTGAGCTCTTCGTCGCCGACGACGCCAAAGATGTTCACATCATGTATCTCGAGAACGACAGCATGTCGGTTAACGGGGCCAACGTCCTGGCGTTCAACGAGTCGATCGACTGGGAGATCAAGCGGTTGAGCGGCGGCGCTGCCGGCGCCATGGCCGGAGGCCTCTACAACATGCAGTTGTCGGGCACCGGATTTGTCGCTGTTACGAGCGACGGACCTCCGGTGATGCTCGATGTCGCCAGCGCACCCACCTTCGCCGATGCCCAGGCTGTGGTCATGTGGTCTGGCGGTGTTCAGATGCAACTCAAGACCGATACCGGCGGTCTCAAGTCGATGGTCCGCGGCGGGAGTGGCGAGACATTCCAGATGGCCTTCGGTGGGGAGGGGTTCGTTCTCGTCCAACCATCGGAGGGTCCACGGGTTGACAACAACGAAAGCGGTGGCGGCGGTGGTGGTCTTCTCGGCCAGGTCCTCGGCAAGTAGTTTTTGCGGCGGTCCGAAGTGGGGTCGTGAATAAAAACAGAACAGCGCCGCCCGAGAGAACTCTCGGACGACGCTGTTCGGTGATTTGCCCTCGGAATGTGTTTCGCCGGTGACTTGTTTGGGGATCTCGACCCAACGGGTCGAGCGGACTAGGTCGCTGAGGCGTCGCGAATGCTTTGGATGGTTGTGTCCATCGTTTTGGTGAAGTCGTCGTTTGATTGCTGCGCGGACAATCCTTCGCTCAGTGCTCGGGAGAAGCTGGCGATCATGTCGTTGTTTCGGCCGAGGCGAGCGTTGGCCTCGTCGCGGCTGTAGCCACCCGAAAGGGCTACGACGCGAACGACCTGGGGATGTGTGATGAGCTCGGCGTAGAAGTTGTCGGCCTCGGGCAAGGTCAGCTTCAACATGACGTGCTGATCGGCTGCGAGTTGGTTGACGTGTTCGAGAAGCGATGAGCGAAGCATGGCTTCGGCCTCGGCCTTCTCTGGCGAGTTGATGTCGACCTCGGGTTCGATGATCGGTACGAGGCCAGCGGCGATGATCTGGTGGCCGACTTCGAATTGCTGGGCGACGACTGCGTCGACACCGGCCGGGTTGGCCATCTTGATGACCGAGCGCATCTTCGTGCCGAACATGCCCTTGTCGACCGATCGGACGAGTAGGTCGTCGAGGCCGGGAATCGACTTCATGACCTGTGCGCCGTTCTCTTCATCTGCGAGGCCTTTGTCGACCTTGATGAACGGCACGACACCCTTCTCGTTCCACAGGTAGTCGCCGGTGTCTTGTCCTTCGACCTGGCGGCCCATGGTGTTCTCGAACAAGATCGCGCCGATGACACGATCACCGGTGAAGGCGGAGTTCGTCATGATGCGGCTTCGCATCTCGTGAACCTTGGCGTACATCTCTTCGTCGCCGGAGTATTCGCCTTCGCTTACGCCGTAGGCGAGTAGCGCCTTGGGCGTGGAGCCACCGCTCTGGTCGAGTGCGGCGATGAAGCCTGCAGCGGTGGTCATCTTTTCGAGTTGCTGTTCGTTCATGAAACTCTCTGTTATTCCGTGTGGCTTGTCGTATGTCGCCGACGTGCCTCGGCACAGCGTAGAGCGCTTTCGAAGGTACGTCGTGAGACCATCAGACTAGATCTCGCGCTCATTGGGTGGGCCGTTTGTGACGAACCCACGCGATATCACCGAGTCGTATCTTCGCGCACTGCGCCATCGGCTGGAGAGATAGTGGATCTGTCCCAGGAATGTATCGATTTGCAGATCTTGTGCAAGCGATTACATTCGGCTCGGTGTTTGCCGATCATCCTCGAAAATTCGGCGGCCAACGAAGTGAATCGTAAGCGCGGCCCCTCGATTGAGGACGTTGCCCGACAAGCAGGCGTGTCCGTCGCAACCGTGTCCCGCGCGCTGCGAGGTCTACCTAACGTGGCCGCGTCGACCAAGGCTCGCGTCGAAAAGGTCGCGGACGAGATGAACTATCGAGCCGACCCGAGTGCGGCCCGGTTGGCAACGGGGCGGACGAATCTCGTTCAAATCTCGACCCCGACGGTCGACGGCTGGTACTTCTCCCGGTTCATCGCCGGTGCGATCGATCACCTTTTGTTGAATGGCTACGAGACGATCACCCATCCGGTCGAGGATCCGAAGGCGCGTGAACAATTCCTGTCGGACGTGGCGCAACTCGACAAGCGCGTCGACGGAGCGATCCTCGTGGATCTGAATATTTCCGAAGCCGCGGCAACAGATCTTTGGGAGGCGGGGGTCCCGACCGTCACCGCAGGTTTCGCCACACGGTTGTTCCCGGCGGTACTCATTGATGACTACCAAGTTGGGTACTTAGCGACCGAGCATCTTCTAAGCCTCGGGCACACGCGCATCGGTGTGATCTCGGGAGAGCCGAACCATCCGCTCGTATTCTCTGTTCCGGGACTTCGTCTTGCTGGATATACGGGCGCGCTGGCCGAATCGGGTATCGCCGTCGATCCTTCGCTTGAACAATCGGGGCGTTTCACCGCCGATGGTGGTCGACTAGCGATGGAGCGGATTCTCGATATGGAGAATCCACCGACCGCGCTATTCGTCCTTTCGGACGAAATGGCGTTCGGCGCCTGGAGTGTCTTGAAGGAACGTGGCCTCTCGTGGCCCGACGACATGGCGATCATCGGTATCGATGATCACGAACTTGCACCGCTCGTTGGGCTCAGTACCGTTCGACTTGCGCCACGGCGACTGGGTGCGGCGGCAGCGGAACGTCTGCTGTCGGTAATCAACGATGTTGCGCTCCTCGATGTACCGAAGCCGAATAGTGAAGGCAAGGCGACCGAGGCCAGCCTGGAATGGCTAGAGCTGGTCGTTCGTCAATCCACCATCGGGAATGGCGATCACGTCTATCGCAAATGATGATGACTCATGGAGTTGCTATCTAGTCTTCCGGCGCGGCGTGACAACGCAACCAAGGTCCGCTAGCTTCCCGCTGTAAACGTTTTCTGTAAACGTTTGCAGAAGACGTTTAGAGTTTTCGGCCGAGTGGTCGGGAATCCCAAATCAGGAGGGGACCCCTGTAATGATAAGTAAGTGGATGAAGCTGCTCGCAGCACTGTTCGCCGTATCGCTCGTTGCCGCCGCGTGTGGCTCCGATGCACCATCGGGTGCTGTCGCTGCAGTCACCGATGACGGTGCAGCCGCAGCAAGCCTTGAACAAGCACAAGATGCCGCAACCGCAGCCCAGGCTGACGCAGACCAGGCCAAGGCAGACCTCGAGGCAGCCCAGGCCGACCTCGAAGCCGCCACGACTGGTGTAGAAGCACCTGTTGTTCGAGAGTTCGAAGGCCAGGTGGTTCAGATCACAGGCCCAGAGCGCTCCGCAGAAGAGTGGAACGCCATCGAAACGGCCATGGAGCCGTTCGAGGAAGAGACAGGTCTTTCGGTGATCTACACCGGTTCGGCCGATTGGGAAGCCGAGATCAACGTGCAGATCGCAGCGGGCAACCCACCCGACATTTCGATCTTCCCACAGCCAGGCAAGCTCGCTGACTTCGCTCGTGAGGGCTTCGTCAACGCACTGCCCGGCGATGTGTTCGACTCCGTGTCGGCGAACTGGCAGGAAGCCCAGATGGGCTTCGGGCTCGTCGACGGCGAGTTCTACGGCGTTCCGGTCAAGAACGACCTCAAGTCGATCGTTTGGCACAAGCCAGCAGTGTTCGAGGCCAACGGCTACGAAATCCCCACCACGTGGGATGACCTCAAGGCGCTCACCAACACAATGATCGATGACGGCGTGACCCCATGGTGTGTCGGTATCGAATCAGGTCAGGCAACCGGCTGGGTCTTCACCGACTGGACCGAAGACCTCATGCTTCGCTTCCACGGTGGCGATGCCTACGATCAGTGGGTTAGCAACGAGCTCAAGTTCTCCTCCGATGAGGTCACCCAGGTCATGCAGGAGATCATCGATCTCTGGAGCACCGATGGTGCCGTGTTCGGTGGAATTGAGTCGATTGCTTCGACGCACTTCGCATCGAAGCCAGCTGAGGACCTCATCGCCGACAACTGCGCCATGGTTCGCCAGGCATCGTTCTTCGCAAGCTTCCTCCCGGAGGGATCTTCGGTCGACGTCGACGTCTTCTACTTCCCTTCACTCACCGCTGACGACAAGCCAGTCATGGGTGGAGGAAACCTGACCGGTGCGTTCAACACGAACGACGCCACGTGGGCCGTCATGGACTACATGGGTTCAGGCGAGTACGCGAACCGCCGTCAGGCAGCGCAGAAGGCAGCAAAGGGCGGCGACGGCGTGCTCTCCGGCTTCAACACCGCAAACCTGAACGCTGACAAGTCCCTCTGGGAGCCACTTGGACAGGGCTTCGTGACCATCCTTCAGGAAGCTCCAGTCTTCCGCTTCGATGGTTCCGACCTCATGCCAGCTGACGTTGGCGCAGGCGAGTTCTGGACGCAAGCGACCGCAATGGTCAACGGCGAGATCGATGTTGCCGGTGGTGCAGCAAAGATCGACGAAGCTTGGCCAACAGAGTAGTTCTGTAGCCAATTGCTCGCCCTTCGCGGACGGCAAAGCAGTTCCGGACCGGGGGTGAATGTGGGATCACATTCACCCCCGTCTGGCTAACACGTACATACAGGGGGAAATGTGAGTACGAGGCAACGTCTGCCCGCCATTGTTGCTTTGGTCGGGGTAGCGCTATTTATTTTGGTGCGCTCCGGTGAGCCAGGGATGATGCGCTTGGATTGGGCCCAATGGGCATCCTTCGGCCTCGTCTTCGGCGCAATCGTCGGCTACATCGCTGCGACGATCGACCCGCGCTCGACGATGTGGCCAATCATTCGTGGAGTTTTACTCCTCGCCCTCTTGGCCGGTGTCGGAGTCTCGATCATCGTCGACCCTCTGTCTTACGACCGGGTCGCGTCGACGATGTTTGTGGTCATTTGCGCAATCGGTTTGATCGGCGGCACCTGGGTGCTGATGAATCTGATCGCTGATCAAGCCAGGTTCGGCTGGTCGCGATTCATGGGCCTGGTGTGCGGCGTCGTCGCTGTCATCTCCTTCTCCATGCTGCGCGGAAACCTTGTTGTCACATCCCTCGTGCGGCCCGAGGACCCCATCCTCCGAGGTGCGGGAAGCGGAACGGCCGGCCGCCTTGAGTGGCCAATCTTTGGCCTTCTTGTGTGGGGGGTCGGCGTCTTTGTTATGACGTCGTTGCCGAATCGGGTAGCGCGCGTGTCCCTCGGCGCTGCACTGGGCGCGATCTCGGGCTACATGATCGGTTCGAATCTTCAAGTCTGGCACCGTCCAGAAATCCACTGGGGCAATGCGCTCATCGGCATCTTGATCGGTATCGCAATCGCCGCCGGTATTTCGCGGCTGCGTGGCAAGACGTCAACCATTGAACTCGCGCCGGCAGCGATGGTAGGTGCCTTTCTTGGTTGGATAGCGACCGTGTGGCTCGGCGGCAACTGGCACACACTTCTTGGCTCCGGTCCCGAGCGGGACGCTGCCATCGCCACCATTATTCCTCTCTCGCTTCTCGGCATGCGGCTCGGCATCAACGTCGCGCCCCGAGGGGGCACGCTCGCACGATTCGATAACCGAATGCGTGCCTTCATCTTTCTCGGTCCCGCGATGTTGTTTTTGTCGGCGGCACTCGTCATTCCCGCAGTGCGCACCATCATCTTGTCGTTCAAGGACCGTCGGTCAGAGGAGTGGGTGTGGTTCGACAACTACACCGAACTCTTGACCGATGACGACTCTTTCGATCTGTCTAACTGGCGGTCGCTCTTTACCTCCGACCTGTATCTCCTAGGCATGTTGCTCATCGGCGCCGGTTTGCTCATCGGTCTCATTGCGAACAGTCGTCGAAACCGGGTCGGCCTGATCGATGGCTCTCGTGGTTCGATCGTTTTGCTCTTGGTCGCATCGATCACGTTCGTCGCTGGCCTTTGGTCGACGCTCAGGTCGACGAGCCTGACCCAGTTCACCTCGATCCCATGGTTTATCCCGGTCATCGCACTTATCGTTCTCTTGGGTATTGCTGGCATCTCCCTCACGGGAAGAGTTGAATCATTCGGCAACTTCGAACGGACGGGCGCTTCGATCGGCGCAATCATTTTCGGCTTGTTCCTCTTTGCCTTCGGGGTCCTGTCAGTGATTCGAGGAACGTTCTTCAACAACATCTGGTGGGTCATTACGGTCACGACCCTCTCGGTCGTGCTCGGTCTCATGATCGCTGTACTTGCCGAGCGTGCAGGATCGACTGAGACCGTCGCCAAGGCGCTCATCTTCATGCCGATGGCGGTTTCGTTTGTTGGTGCCTCAATCGTGTGGCGTTTGCAATACCAGCCACGCTTTCCCGCAACCGAAACCCAGACCAGCGTCCTCAACGCCACGTGGGTCCAACTTGGCCGGCTCAGCTTTGCGGGGTGGCCGCGGGTGTTGGCGCTGGTAATTCTCGCTGGCGTACTTGGGCTGCTGGTGCGCTCGGGGATCCGCCGGGTGAAGTCTGGCAAGGCATTCTCGGCTCAGGTCGGCGGGATCATCGTGTTCGGGTACCTCTTCATCGAACTCGCTCGAAGGAGCCTTGGCGGATTCAAGCTTTCGAACGGTGAGTATGCGGGCCCCGACATTGTTCGTTTCTTGAACGATGGTCCGTTCAACAACGTCTACATGATGGTGATCCTGATCTGGATCCAAACCGGATTTGCGATGGTCATTTTGGCGGCGGCAATTAAGGCGGTGCCAACGGAGTTCATAGAGGCAGCCAAGGTCGACGGCGCTACCGAGTCCCAGACTTTCTTCCGGGTTACGATGCCCCAGATCCTGCCCACTATCGGTGTCGTTTCGACCACCCTCATCGTCCTTGTCACGAAGGTGTTCGACATCGTGAAGGTGACTACGGGCGGAAACTTCGGGACGAACGTGTTGGCGAACGACATGTTCGAAGTTTCGTTCAGCTTCTTCAACACTGGCCTCGGATCTGCCATCTCCGTGTTCATCTTGATCTCGGTCTTGCCGGTGATGTTTCTCAATGTGCGAAGAATGCAGAAGGAGCGGGTGGTGAACCGATGAACGATTCACTCGGTGCACGAATTTACGCTCGGCTGAGCAACGTCCCGATGTGGGCTCTGTGGAGCCTCGTCGTCATGTGGACGATCCCGAGTCTCAGCTTGTTCGTCAACTCCTTTCGGTCGAAGAGCGACCAGCTAACGGCCGGCTTTTGGACCGTTCCTGCGAACTTCGGGGATCTCACCCTCGAGAACTACGACGAGGTCCTGGCTGGTGGTGGTGCTAACGACCTTTCGCAATCGATCGTGAGCTCGTTTGCGATCGCGATCCCGGCGACGGTCATCCCGATCGCCTTCGCTGCGTTTGCGGCCTATGGATTTGCATGGATCGACTTCAAGGGCCGCGAATGGATGTTCATCGGAACGATTTCATTGCTGGCGATCCCGTTGCAAGTGGCGCTTATCCCGCTGTTACAGACGTATGTCGGCGGCGCACACTTCACCTTGCCGTTCACCGAGAAAGCGATCACGCTGGTACCCGATCTCGACCTGAATACGCGAGGGGGTATTGCGGTGTGGCTCACCCATACGGGCTTCGCCATGCCGTTCTCCATATTCTTGTTGCACAACTACATTTCCGAGTTGCCCAAAGAGATCATTGAGTCTGCGCGCATCGACGGAGCGAGTCACTTCACAATCTTTTGGCGGCTGATTCTGCCGCTGTCGATTCCGGCGCTTGCGGCTTTCGCAATCTTTCAGTTCTTGTGGACGTGGAACGATTTCCTCATCGCCGTCACCATGCTGAGCGGTGGTAACCCAGTCGACCTTCCAACGACCGTGCTCGTGGCCAACCTCGCTGGCGACTTCGGTCGAAACGAGCACCTGCTCCCTGCTGGAGCGTTCGTCCAAGCGTTCTTCCCGCTGATCGTGTTCTTCAGCTTGCAGCGCTTCTTTGTACGAGGCTTGCTTGCTGGATCGGTGAAAGGCTGAATCATCACTTCACATGAAGTCACCCCTCTGATACATCGGTTCTCGGTACGACCGAGCGTGGCAATATTGTCTCAGAAAGAAATTCTGGCGCCAGGGGTCTCCATTGGACCCGCTCCACCGGTTGCGTACGTAAATGGTACTCAGGAGACTTGCGGTGACGAACACCGATGTGTGGTTCGACGAGTCGCTGGCCTCGGCGCGTCGTGGAGAACCAGCAGGGTTTGACGCGCTCTACAACACCCTCGGCGGGCCGGTCACTGCATTCGGACAATCCCGTGGCGCGACCGATCCTGAAGGCATCACGAACGAAGTCTTTGTCGATGTCTTTCGGAACATCGCGACATTCTCCGGCGACTACTCCGGCTTTCGAAGTTGGGTGTTCACGATTGCCCGCCACCGGTTGATCGACTCGCATAGACGCGACCAGCGACAACGTCTCGCGCCCAGCGCGGTCGTCGTCGACATCAAAACACCAAGTGCCGAACACGTCGCGATGGCGCAGTTGGGTGACGCCCGGGTCAGCGAATTGATGTCGATACTCACGTCCGATCAGCGAGATGTGATCGCGCTTCGAATCGTCGCGGACCTTCCTCTGGCCGAAGTTGCCAAGATCATCGGCAAGCCCGTGACTGCCGTAAAACGGCTACAAGCGAGAGCATTGCGACGCCTACAACGAGAAATTCTTGATCGAGAGGTCTCCGAATGAGCAGCGACGACGTTCCCGAAGACGGAATGACAAATCACGAACTCACCGAACAGCAACTCGAAGCGCTTCTCGATGGCTCGTCGGGATCCCCTTTGGCCGAACACCCGGTCGCGGCGTTTCTCGATGAGGCACGAACAGCGTTCTTCGCAGTCGATGCGCCAGCACCGACGAATGTTCTGGCCGAGTTCGTAGGAGTTAGCTATTCCGACCCACTCACGAACAAGGCGCTTACGCCACCGCTCATCGACACACCTCTACACGAGGTGGACGTCATCGATGTGGTCGCTGCTCCGAGGAGACGAACCAGAATGATCCCCGCACTCACCGCATTCATCGGAACAACGATCGGCAAGGTCGCGATCGGCGGCTCCCTAGCTTTCGCTGCAACCGCTGGCGCACATGCCACTGGAGTTGTCGATGTTCCAGGCCTTCCAGACACAACAGCGACAGTTGTCGCCTCTGTCGATGACAGCTCGTCTGACTCTGACTCTGACTCCGACTCCACATCAACGACCAACGCGCCGAGCACCACCGACAGCTCGCCTTCGAGTGATTCAAGCCCATCGACGACTACAGGTTCGACCTCATCGTCTTCGTCTTCGTCCTCATCGTCAACGATTCCCGTCGTCGGACAAGGCGCGGTCATCGTCGTTCCTGTTGAGGGCGCGGGATCGGTCGAGGTGAAGCTCGACGCACAAGGTCCGACTCTGGTCTCGAGTAGCCCGTTGCCTGGTTGGCAAGTTCAGCCCGACGACTCTGATGAGCCGGGGGAGATCGATCTGAGCTTCACGGACGGAACGAACCGCATCGACTTCACGCTGGAGTACGAAGACGGGTTTGCCCGGGCCCGAATCCGAGATCGCTCCACCGATTCTGAGACGTTCCTCTGGTACTCCCTCGAGGACGGCTCGTTGGTGAAGACCACGAACGACGACGACGACGATGACGACGATGACGACGACGACGACGACGACGACGACGACGACGAAGACGACGATGACGACGATGACGACGATGACGACGAAGACGACGATGACGATGACGATGACGATGACGATGATGACGACGGGGACAACAGCGGCAAAGGCAGCGATGACTCGGACGACGACGATTCAGACGGCTACTAAGGCCATCTCAAATAGCCAGACGTAGACCAGTTCGAACATCGCGCCGTGGGGTCGGTGGTCTCGTCCTCTGGGTCTCCGACGAGGTGAGCTAGATAGGAGCGTTCGTCCAACCATTCTTGTTGCTGATCGCGTTCTTCAGCTTGCAGCGTTTCTTTGTGCGAGGCTTGCTTGCTCGATCGGTGAAAGGCTGAATCATCACTTCATTTGATATTCCCTCGGGCGGTATTCCCTCTCGCGAACAAGTTCGCGGGGCACAGGTTCGGCTCGTCTCCCTCATTCGTCAGACGCCAACTATGGCGGTGTCTGACGCATCGGTTCTCGGTACGGCCGAGTCGGAGGTAGACCGGTTTTTCTTGAAGCTTGAGCTGCTCCAATACAGCGGTACGTTCAAGGCCCGAGGCGCGTCCAACTACATCGCGTCAATGCCGATCAGCGATGCTGGTGTCGTTGCCGCGTCAGGTGGCAATCACGGTGCTGCCGTCGCTTGGGCCGCGGGTCGCGCCGGGCATCGGGCCACGATTTTTGTACCCACGATCTCCTCGCCCGCAAAGGTCGATCGGCTTCGCTCGTATGGGGCTGATGTACATCAGGTCGGCGCGGTGTATGCCGAATCGCTCGAAGCGAGCATGGTGTTTCAGGAACAAAGCCGCGCGACATCGATTCATGCGTACAACCATCCCGTGGTGATGGCGGGGGCGGGCACGACCGGCGCCGAATTTGTTGACCAGGTCGATGCTCTCGACACGATGCTCGTCGCCTGCGGTGGCGGTGGGCTCGCCGGTGGCATTGCTTGCGCTGTCGACGCTTCCATCAAGGTCGTCGTTTGCGAGACGGAAACGACGAACGCCTATGCCGCGGCGGTCGCCGCTGGAGAACCGGTCGACGTGGCCGTAAGTGGCCTGGCGGCCGACGCGCTCGGTGCGACCCGGATCGGTGAACTTCCATGGCAGGCTCTGTCCGCCGTTTCGGCACCGAGCGTCACCGTTACAGACGACGAGCTCGCGGAGGCGCAGGATCATCTTTGGAATGAGTTCCGCATCATCGTCGAGCCTTCCGCCGCGACGACCATCGCGGCACTTCGCTCGGGCAAATATCTCCCCGCCGCCAGCGAACGCGTCGGGATACTTCTCTGTGGCGCAAACACCGCTCGCTAGGTCTGACCCTGGGTTACTCAGGATTTGTGGTCGCGAGGATTTCGGCGAGGGTGACGGGCCGGTTTTCGGCGATTGAGCGGTGTGCGGCTTCACCGATAGCGATCGACCACAGCCCGTCGTCGAGGGTCACGATCTTGTCGAGAGTGGGCTGGACCTCCAAGCGGGCTTGGTCAGCGGCCGCCGGGGATTCCGCCGAACGAATGCTGGCGTTTGCTCGAACGGCGTCGCCGAAATCGACGTGCTCGAGATAACTCGAACCGTGGTGCATCCCGACGTGGCGGATCTCGTCGTTCGTGATGTGTCGAGTCTCGACGTTGTTCATATTGGCGCGAGCCTCTTGGCCGTCCATATGGTGCACGCCGATGTGCAGGACCGACGAGGGCATGCGGGCATCGACCTTGCCCTTCGTGCCGGTGACCACGAGCTCTTCTTGGTCCGTGCTGGCCTCCGCGAACATGCACAGGTCGAGCATCGCACGAGCGCCGCACTCGTAGTCGATGATCACGAACGCGTTGTCGAGAATATCGGAGCGCTCACCGTCGTAGATCTCGTCTAGGTGGTTGAGGTCTTGGGCTCCCGACGCGAACACCTGCACTGGTCGGGTGCCGATGAGCAAGTTCATCAGATCAAAGTAGTGGCAGGTCTTTTCGATCAGGGTTCCGCCGGTGTTGCGACTGAAACGGTTCCAGGCGCCGATCTTTTCAAGAAATGGGTGTCGGTGCTCGCGAATGGCCACCATCTTTACGTCGCCGGCCACACCGTTGTGCACTTCGTCGATCAGCGCGTTGACGGCTGGCATGTAGCGGTACTCGAGGCCAACCCAGATGATGCCCTCGTATCCTTCCGCCAGCTCGATTAGCGTCTGGCAGTCGGCGGTCGTGGTGCAGAGCGGTTTCTCGCACAACACGTGTTTGCCCGACGCGATCACGGCTCGCATCACGTCGATGTGGGTGTAGTTCGGGGTCACGACCACCACAGCGTCGATCGAGTCATCGGCGAGAAGATCGAGGTAGTCGACGTATTCAGCACAGTCGGCACCAGCTGCGTGGACCCCAGCGGCACGAGAGTGCTCGTCGGTATCGGCAATGGCGCCGACGCTCGTGTTTTCGAGGGCGAGAATATTCTGGATGTGCTCGACGCCCATCATGCCGGTACCGATGACGCCGTACCGGATGTGCTTGTTGTTCATGTATGGATCTTATCCGATAACTTTGTTGATTTTCCTGCGAATGTAAACGCTTGCATCGATACTGTATAGCTGATGTACGCTGGCCTAATGTCCTCGAATCTTGTCACCGCGAGCCCTCGTCAGCTCGGACCCGACGGCCCTCTGATCGGCGCCCTCGGTTACGGAACATGGCGCCTCACATCAGACAGCGTGGCTACGAACCATGAGCTCATCGAAACGGCGCTCGACGCGGGGATGAACCTGATCGACACCGCTGACGTCTACGGCCTGGATCATGGCGGAACCGGCTTTGGGCAGAACGAGGCGCGTCTGGGAGAGGTTCTCGGTGCAGCACCGCAGCTTCGAGACCGAATGGTGCTCGCGACGAAGGGTGGCATTATGCCACCGCTGCCGTACGACTCGAGTCCGGAGTATTTACGCAGCGCGGTCGACGCTTCGTTGAGGCGGCTGCAAGTCGAGTGCATCGACCTGTACCAAATCCACAGGCCCGACATGTTCACGCACCCAGCCGTGGTGGCCGAGACCCTCGATGCGCTGATTGCCGAGGGCAAGATCGCGATGGTCGGAGTATCCAACTTCACCGTTGATCAATACGACGCATTGGCGGCGCACCTTTCAGCCCCGATCGTGTCGACCCAGCCCGAGTTTTCGGTAGCGCAGTTGCAGCCTTTGCGCGACGGAACGTTCGACCGATCAATGCGTGACGGCGTGGTTCCGCTGGCTTGGAGCCCTCTCGCGGGCGGTCGACTATTCAGCGGCGAAGGAATCCGCACCGAACTCCTCGAGGTCATCGACCGGCTGGCCGAACGTGAGGTTGTAGATCGAGCCGCGATCGCTACAGCGTTCGTCCTGGCGCATCCGTCGAATCCAGTCGCGCTCCTCGGTACCCAAACCGGCGCCCGGCTGTCCGCTGCGTCCGGCGCATTTGACGTGCACCTCGATCGCAACGATGTATACGACATTGTCGCCGCGAGCGAAGGACAACCGTTGCCATGAGTGCTGCGGAGCGGAGCAGCGCTGAGCAGTCCTCAAGCCCGTCGGGGATTTCGGCCGGAAGTGCCGAGGAAATGGTAGAGATCTCCTGGTTCGGCGCATTGTGCGACGACGACTATGAGTTTCTCGGAGTTCCCGATGAGCGCCTTCAGACCTCGTGGCCGCACTGTTCCAACATCGTGCAGACGGCCGACCGCCTCGGCTACGACAACGTGCTGTTGCCGTCGGGTTATCAACTCGGGATGGACTCGACGTCGTTCGCGGCTGCCATCGCGACCCATACCGAACAAATCCGGCTCCTGCTCGCTGTGCGCATGGGCGAGATGTGGCTCCCGCAGCTGGCTCGTCAGCTCGCCACGATCGATCAAATGGCGCAAGGCCGTCTGACCATCAACATCATCTCGAGCGACATCCCAGGCGCTCCCCTCGAATCCGAACCCCGCTATCAGCGGACCCGCGAGTGGATGCACGTACTTCGGGCGCTCCTGAATGGTGAATCGATCGACTTTCATGGCGACTTCGTCGACCTCGTCATCGATCCACCTCGCCTACGAACGGTTTCGGGCAAGTGTCCTCCGTTCTATTTCGGCGGCTTCAGCCCGGCTGCCAAGGACACCGCGGCCGAACATGCCGATGTCTTTCTCACGTGGCCAGACACGGTCTCGGGCGTATCGGAGACGATCGTCGATATGGCTGCCCAAGCTGCGGCTTACGATCGCGAACTCAAATACGGATTGCGGGCCCACGTCATCGTGCGTGAGACCGAGGCGCAGGCTCGCACCGCCGCCGAACGTTTGCTCTCCAAGCTCGAGGTCGACGAAGGCGAGAAGATCCGTCAGAAGTCGCTCGACACCGCATCGGCGGGAGTCGCACGACAAAACGAGTTGCGCGGTGCTGCCGAAGATGATGGTTTCGTTGAGGCGAACCTATGGACCGGTGTTGGCCGAGCCCGCAGTGGTGCCGGTGCAGCGATCGTCGGCGACCCCGATCAAGTGCTCGCAAAGTTGCACGCCTACCGCGAGGTGGGCGTCGGAGCCTTCATCTTGAGCGGCTACACACATACCGCCGAGGCTGATCTCTTCGCAAAGTACGTGCTCCCGAACATCGATCACGGACCGTTGTACGAAGACTCATCGACCTAGTGCTGGGGTTTCCGGGCACTGTCAGACGTCGTCGGTATGGTCGATGCAAATCGCACTTCCCCTTGCCGATCACAGAAAGAAAGACGGAAACCGCGATGAATATCGTCGTGTTGCAAGGGACGTTGTCGAGCGAGCCGGTCGAGCGAACATTGCCATCGGGAACCAACGTGATGAATTGGGAAGTGACCACCCAGACCGAAGCCGGAAAACGGTCCGTTCCGGTGCAATGGGACGACCCGCCCCGCCTCGCGCTTCGATTCGAAGAGGGTGACGAGGTGGTCGTCTTCGGCGAAATTCGGCGTCGGTTCTTCCGGGCCGGCGGCGCCACGGCAAGTCGCACAGAGGTGGTTGCTTCGGCGGCGGCCAAGCCCAGCCAGAAGGCAGCGGTTGCGAAGCTGCTGCAGCGGGCTCAAGACGACCTGGCCGCATAAGGCTCGCGGATGCTCATCCCACTACGTTCTCCCTATGGAGCACGTAGTGGGAGATCTTCGAGCCATCGTCGGCGACGTTGGGCTACTGGTCGGCGACGACACCGATTCATATGTCACGGACTGGAGCACGAAGTACTCGGGCACAGCGCTCGCGGTTGTACGTCCGGCGTCGACCGCTGAGGTTTCCGCTGTTGTAGCGCTCTGCAACCGTTTGGGAATCGCCGTCGTCCCGCAGGGTGGAAACACGGGTTTGTGCGGTGGATCGGTTCCACTCGCTGAGGGGCATCCCGAGGGAAAACCGAGCGTCGTACTATCGCTCAGTCGGATGAACCGGATCGTCTCCATCGATGCCGAGCGGGCAACGGTGACAACCCAGGCGGGCACCACGATCCAAGCGTTGCAGGAGGTCTGCGCATCCGAACGGTTGCTGTTCGCTCCCGATTGGGGAGCCCGAGGCACAGCCCAGGTCGGCGGGGGAATCAGCACGAACGCAGGTGGACTGAACGTCTTGCGTTGGGGATCGATGCGCAGCCAGATTCTTGGAATCGAGGTCGTCCTGCCCGACGGTCGCATTTGGGACGGAATGCAATCGCTACGAAAAGATGCCACCGGGCTTGATCTCAAACAGCTGTTCATCGGCACCGAAGGAACACTAGGAGTCGTCACTGCTGCGGTCTTCGCTCTTCATCCGCTCCCAGCGGTCCATCGGACAGCCTTTGCGGCCCTTCGAGATCTCGATGCACTCATGCCGTTCTTCCATCACGCCCGAGCGACGGGCAATGGCCTCGTCAGTGCATTCGAGCTTCTGCCCGAGGAAGGCATTCGACGAGTTCGCAATATTGCGCCGCAAGCACAACATCCCTTCGCGGAGCCAGCGGAATGGTACGTGCTCCTACGGTTCTCCGGCGGCGACGACGTCGACAACACCCTGACGGCGGTGCTGTCATCGGCGGCCGAATCCGGCTTGATAACCGATGCGGTAGTTGCTTCGACAGCCGAACAGGAAGCGAACCTGTGGTTCATACGCGACGAGGTTCCGCCACACAACACGTTCGACGAGTGGGGGAGCCGTCACAAGTTCGATATCGCGATTCCCGTCGATCGAGTTGTCGAGTTCTTCGATGCTGCAGGGCCTGCCGTTGATGCGGTCGTGCCGGGGACAAAAACCTTTGGCTTCGGACACGTCGGTGACGGCAATCTGCACTTCAGCATCTACCCCGGATCTGGCGCAGATCTGAAGGCATACGAAACATCGGGCCCCGAGCTCGAAGCAGCGATCGACGAACTTACCTGGAGCTTCGGCGGCACGATCTCTGCCGAACATGGCGTCGGCCAGACAATGCGCGATCGCGTTGGTCGCCAGAAATCCGACCTCGAACTCGACCTGGTCCGCGCGGTGAAGGCAGCCTTCGACCCGACCGGGATCATGAACCCCGGCAAGGTCATACCGGCGAAAGAAGATGAGTCGGAATGAGGCTGAATAGGCGAACGCTCGATCAGCCCGATAGTCCCATTGGAGCCTTGGCGCACCTTCTCGAGCAGGTACCAGCAGATCGGCCGCTGCTCGACCTTTCTCAAGGTGCACCAGGGTTTCCCCCAGCGCCACAAGTCTCGAGGCGGATGGCCGAGATCGCATCTCACCCGGAGGGGAGCCGATACGGCCCGATTCGGGGCTTGAAGCACCTTCGTGAGGCGCTGCTCGATGACCTGCTTGGCGACTATGGCGGCGATCTCGACGTCGACGACATCTGTATTACGTCTGGCTGCAATCAGGCGTTCTCGATGGTGGTATCGGCGCTGTGTGAGCCCGGCGATGATGTCATCTTGCCGCTGCCCTACTACTTCAATCACGATATGTGGCTCGGGCTCGACGGCCTGAAGGCGAACTATTTGCGCCCGGGTAATGGCGTGACACCTTTGGCCGCTGAAGCGGAGGCGCTGATCGGCGACCGCACTCGGGCCATTGTTCTCGTCACGCCAGGAAACCCGACTGGCCACACGATGGAGCCGGCCCGGTTAGCGGAGTTCGCGAGGCTCGCAAAAGCGCACGACATCGTGTTGATCATCGACGAGACCTACCGGTCATTCGTGCCGGGCGACCGTTCCCCTCACAACATTTTCACGATCGATGGCTGGCGAGAAAACGTGGTGAGTCTGCACTCGTTCTCGAAGGATCTTGCAATTCCGGGCAATCGGGTGGGAGCGGTCGTCGGCGCTCCGGAACTTTTGACTGAGGTTGCCAAGCTGATCGATTGCGTCACGATCTGTCCTTCGAGGATCGGTCAGGAAGGCGCGCATGCCGGGCTCACCGAAGCAGGCGCGTGGCGGGCCGAGAAGATCGCTGAGATCGCGGAGAAGCAAGCGGGCTTCGAGTCTGTGATGTCGACCCGGCCCGGCGGTTTCGAGCTGCTGTCGGCGGGGGCGTACTACGGCTGGGTTCGGCACCCGTTCGCCGACGTGCCCACGACCGACATCGTCGAGCGGTTGCTGGTCGAGCAAGGGGTGCTCACGATCCCGGGCGTCGCGTTCATGCCCGAAGATGAGCAGATGATTCGATTCAGCTTTGCCAATACCGAGCTCGAACGACTGGATGAGCTTGGCTACCGGCTGGCCGCGTTCTCCAATGACATGGGGCTTCGACAGAGGAGCTAGCGAGCGCCCTGTAGAGGTGTGGCCTCAGGAACTTCCCAGTCGTTCGGCATGCGCGAGAAGTCGAAGAATGGTTCTAGGTCTCCACTCTCGACGGCCTCGGCGACCTGGTCGTAGAAGCCTTTGCCGGTTTCCTCGGCGAACGTGATGCTGACATCGTCTGCGTCGAAAGAGTTTGGCCGTTCCACGTACTCGGGGAAGGTTGAGACGTCGGCTGAACCTTCTTCGTAGCCACGAGCGAACATCTGCTTCAGCACACCGAAGCCATCGTTGCGCACGAGCGTTTCACCGCGAGGCGTTCCGCCCATCGACTTCATGTGTGCCTGGAAGTCGGCGAGGCTGTGCGTGTCGTATGCAACGTGTTGGACGGAGTGATCGCCGTGGCGATCGACGAATGCGGTGACCTGCGAGGTCTTGGCCCGGTCGATTCCTTCGATGAGAGCGACGCCGAACTCGCCAAAGTCGATGCACCAGATCTTCATCGAGTCGTTGGGATCGTCCTGTCGAACATCGTCGATCCGATTGATGAGACGGCCACCCTCGACCTCGATGTGGAACCATGCCCACTTCTCGATGGAACCCTGCTTGCAGGCGTACGTGATGTGATCGATGCGCTTCAAATGAGACACTCGGTGCTCCTGTTCAACTTGACGACTTTACTAACTCCAGACAACCAGATCGAGCGCTATTAACAAGTAGGGTATACAATTCGTTCAATTGGGTCAGACCCAATGAGGTAAAGTGCTCGATTTTGGAGGAGTGGGAGGTGGAGAGAATGGTCAGTTGGCTCGATCGCTCAGACAGCGCACTCCTCATCGCAATGCGTCGACGGCCGCGCGCCTCGATCACCGAATTGTCACGTCTCACCGGCCTCGCTCGCGGGACGGTACAGACCCGTTTAGACCGGTTGCACGAGCGCGGCGTCATCACGGGTCACGGTCCCGATCTCTCGGCCACTGCGATCGGCTATTCGGTCGTAGCGTTCGCGACACTGTCGATCGCGCAGGGCGGTCACGATGCGTTGATCGATCGGTTGCATGCTGTGCCCGAGGTTCTGGAAGTGCACGTGATCACCGGGTCGGGCGACCTTCTCTGTCGGGTCGCTGCACACTCCAACGATCACCTACATGAGCTCATTCAAACGATCGTCGCGATGCCAGAGGTAACTCGCACCGATACGCAACTCGCACTCAGTACGCCGGTTTCGCGTACGCTCGCTGATCTATTGGTCACGTCGGCCAAACCTGTCTAAGTCGGCACAACCCGTCTACTCGGCCAGGGCTTGCACGCTCTCCCACACATCGGGTTCGAGTTCGACCGAGTCTGGCTCGGCTCTGCCAGATCCTGGTAAGCGGGCGCCGGGTTGCGCGTTCACAGCTTCGGCGATCAGGTCGAGGCGATCCCAGAATCCATCAGCTGAGAAGCCGGTCGGATCGACGACGAAGTAGAACTGGCCGATGTCGTGATGTGGACCTTCGGGAGCTTTCAGTGACGGGATCTGCGTACTGAGCAGTGACCCCGTGAGTGCACCCGCCAAGACCTCGACCATAAGCCCGAGTCCATAACCCTTGTAACCACCAGCGGAGAGCAACGAACCCTTGAGCGCTTCGTTCGGGTCGGTCGTGTCGTTGCCGTCCGCATCGACCGCCCACCCAAACGGGATTTCTTCGCCCGCAGCGGCGGCCATCGTGATCTTGCCGAGCGCAACTGCGGACGTGCTGTAGTCGAACTGGAAGGCAACTCCGCCGTCGCGAGCCGGTACGGCCATCGCCATTGGGTTGGTCCCGAGAATTGGAACGGAACCTCCCGGTGGGGAGACCCTCGCCGTGGAGTTCGTAGCGCCGAGTGCGAGCAGGCCGACCTCGGCGAATTGTTCGGTGAAATACCCGAGTGACGTGCAGGTGTGGCTGTGCCCGATCGAGAGCGCACACGTTCCGTTGGCCCGCGCACTCTCGACCGTCGCGTCGAAGCCTGCAGCGAATGCAGCTTGCGCGAACCCGTACTGTGCGTCGACCCGCACCGCGCCGGGACGGTCCGTGGTCACCACCGGTTGCACGTCGCCTAGGACGCGTCCGTTGCGGAGTTGAGAGCAATAACTGTCGACGTAGTAGAGCCCGCAGATCCGATTGCCGTTGGCCTCGGCGACCCGAACGGCGCGCGCCACTTGCTGTGCTGTCTGCGGTGAAGCACCATGACGTTCGAGGGCGCGTGCAGTCGTGGTTTCGATGTCGTTCAGTGAAACGTGAGCCATGGCGGGACAGTAGTCATCGCGCTGGCTAGCGCCCACATCGACGGCGTCGACGAGTCGACCTTTGTTCGGTCAGGCGAGCCGGCTTGAGAGCTGGTCGAGTCGTTCGACCCCGACCTGATGCATCGTGGCGATCAGGCCTTCGGTCAAGATGTCGACGACGTGATTTGGTCCTGCCGCGCCCAGCGCGCCAAGTCCGAACATGAACGGACGCCCGGCGAAACAGAAGTCTGCACCTAGCGCTAGAGCTCGTGCCACGTCGAGGCCGTCTCGGATACCGGAATCGAATATCACCGGAACGGAGCCACCGACTTGCTCGGCTATCTCAGGAAGCGCGGTGATCGACGCGATCGCTCCGTCCAGCTGGCGGCCTCCGTGGTTCGATACCCAAACAGCGTCAGCGCCGACCTCGACACATCGTTTCGCGTCGCCGGGGTCGAGGATGCCTTTGACGACCAATGGCCCGTCCCACATCGAGCGAACCTCGGATAGGTAGTCCCACGACAACGTGCCGCCGAGGCTGGCGCCGACAAAACCTGCGAGAGCCTTCAACGACTCTGAGTCGATGTATTTTTCGAGCCCGCGGAACCGCGGCAGTCCGTTGCGAACAGCTTGCGCGCTCCACGCAGGTCGCATCGCCGCATTGGCGATCAACCGCGGACCGATAACAGGCGGCACACGAATCTGTGCCTTTCGTTGACGCTCTCGTCGGCTCGGTGCAGGTATGTCGGCGGTAACGACGAGCGTGGTGAAACCCGAATCGGCGGCCCGCGAAATCATGTCGCTGCGCATGTCAGGATCTCGCGGCGGATAGAGCTGGAACCAGCCCATTCCTCCTGCGTTCGGGCCTGCGACCTCGGGCTCGACGGTGCCGACCGTGCTGAGGACGTACGGGATACGCCGGGACGCCGCCGTGCTGGCGAGCGCTCCATCAGCGGTCGGCCAGATGAGGCCGGTCAGACCGACCGGAGCGATCCCGATCGGCGCTGCATAGGTCGTGTCGAACAGCGTGGTTTCGATGTCCGGACTGAGCAGGCCCTTGAGGAATTGAGGCCGAAATTTGACCTTGCGAAGCTCGTCCTCGTTGTTGTCTCGAGCAACATCGTCGCCTGTTCCTGAAGTGAGATACACCCAGGCGAACGAAGGAATACGTTTGCGAGCTCGCTTCTCGAGATCACTGATTGCGGGATACGAATCCATGAGTGATGCGGGCACGTCATGAAGTGTCTCACGGGAGGATCTACATTGTCGCAATGACGCTGAACCAAGGCATCGATACCGTCGCAATCCCGGGCCCATCGATCCTCCCCGACCGTGTGCGAGCTGCTCTCAGCCGCCAAATGCCCAACATCTACGCTGGTCCGCTGCTCGAAGCCTCCGATCGGATCATGGCGCGGCTTCCGTCGATCGTTCGCACAACAGGAAATCCGTTCCTCGTGATCGGCAACGGCCACGCCGCCTGGCAGATGGCCATTGCGAACACGCTCGTGTCCGGCGACAAGATCTTGGTACTCGAATCGGGCCGATTCGCTGCGGTGTGGGGGGACTACGCCCGGCTTGCTCGTGTTGACGTCGACGTGCTCCCGGGTCGTTTCGATGGCCCTGTCGATCCGGCTGCTCTGCAAGCTCGACTCGAAGCTGACGACGGTTCGATCGTCGCCGTGTTCATCGCACATACCGATACAGCGAGTTCGGTTCGGAACGATCTTCCCGCCATTCGGGCCGCGATCGATGCGGCTGGCCATGGGGCACTCTTAATGGTCGACGGCATCGCTTCGATCGGCGCCGAGCGATTTGAAATGGACGAGTGGGGTATCGATCTCGCAATCGCAGCGTCCCAGAAGGGTCTGATGTGCCCGCCGGGAATTTCGTTTGTTTGGGCCGGAGCCAAGGCGGTCGCTCGATTTCATTCGCTCCCAGCGGATCGCCCTCGGGTGGCCTACCTGGATTGGGAGAAACGCCTCGAGCCGACCGCGTTCTACGAGACATACGCGGGCACGCCTCCGGTCGCTCATATTCACGCCTTCGATGTTGCCCTCGAACTGATCGACGAAGAGGGCGGCCTCGAAGCGGTGTGGAGGCGTCATGAGATCCTGGCGTCGAGCGTGCGAGCCGCGGTCGACGCTTGGGCCGCTCCAGGCGGGTTGTCACTGAACATCGCGTCCCCCGAGCATCGGTCCAATGCGGTCACCACCGTGCGAACCGGCACTATCGATCCGCTCGACCTCGTCGCTCGATGTCGAGACGGCATGGGCGTGACGCTCGGAATTGGCTTCGCCGAAATCGGAGGATCGTTTCGTATTGGGCACATGGGCCATCTCAATCCTCCGATGATTCTCGGGACGCTCGCAGCGATCGAGGCGGTCCTTCATTCGCTCGGCGCGCCGGTCGGCGGATCGGGAGTTGCTGCTGCGGCCGAGGTCATTGGCGACAAGCTCTGAAACATTTAGCCGATGAGAACCTCAGCGGCAGCCTGGCCGGAATTGAACGCTCCTTCGACTTTTGGTCCGCCGAAAGCATCGCCGGCGAGAACGAGAGACCCCGGCGACGTCCGAGCAACGACGTACCGCTCCGGGTGCGGAGCGTAGGGCCCAGCGAACTTCCACTTCTGCAGCTCGATTTCGATAATCGACGCATCGCCGATCCATGGCTTCGCTTTTGCAAGGAGTTCTGCCAGCACCACGGCGGGATTGTCGTTCCATCGAGCTCCGCTGACCCGGCCGTTCACATGGAATGTAAGC
The DNA here is from genome assembly GCA_047638715.1 of Verrucomicrobiales bacterium. Lineage (GTDB taxonomy): Bacteria > Actinomycetota > Acidimicrobiia > Acidimicrobiales > SHLQ01 > SHLQ01. The sequence goes on along the minus strand of JBLIMK010000003.1, from coordinate 12,478 downwards.
GCAGGTATTGCGCTCAATCCCTTGTGATGGTTGTCGGTAATGAACGTGAAAAGGTCGTTCTCTGTTCGTTGGATACCCCCAGGCGCAGCCACCGCCGACGGCTGCTCGAGGGTGACCAGCAGCGCCAAAGTCGGCTTGTACGTGATTGCCCGAAGTGTTTCGTCAAGTTCTGGGTCGAGGAGGACGCCGCCTTCATCGATGAGCGACATCGTCTGCGGAACGGGTGAAGTAACTATGAGATCGGTGGCAAGGTTTGCCGGTTCACCCTCGACCAGGATTCGCCACGTCTCGTCATGCGCCTCGATCGCCCTGACGTGTTTCCCGGTGGCGATCACACCGCCACGAGACCGAACGCTCTCGGCGAGCCACATTGCGAGCGCAGACATTCCGTTCGGGCAGAAGTAGCGCGGATACCCATCGTCGATTTCGAAACCGTGGCACCAAACTTCGACGATTCCCTCGGCGATCGCTGCGTCGACGGTGCGCCTGAAGTCGTCACCGCGAACCGTAAAGAACTGGGCGCCGTGGTCGAGCGTCGCATCGCCGATTCGGCGCGTTGCTAAGCGACCCCCGACGTCGTCTTCTTTCTCGATCACGAACACGTTGCGTCCGGCGTCGAGCAGCGTCGATGCGGCCACCAGTCCAGACAGCCCTGCACCGATCACAGCGACATCGGACTCGACAGTCGAGATCATCTACAACGACCGGAGCCAGTGGCATTCGTTGAACGACATCATCGACCGCCGTCCATTCGATGCTTTGATCCGAGTCACCGAGGTGTATTCCGAGTCGAAATACGGGATCCCGTCGACGCCGAGGACGTCGGTCAACATGGTCGAGATCACGCCGCCATGACAGACCGCGGCGATTCGTTCGCCGGGGTGGTCATCGATGAACGTTCCCATCGACTCGATCACCCGTCCGACGAAGGACTCCGCGGTGACCGCGGCGATCAGCGCATCGAGCTCGTCTGGACTCGGTGGCCCCGCCTCTTCGCCGGGAACATAGCTGGTGTGTCCGAGGTCGAATTCGGCGATGCCATCGACGATCGTCGGCGTGTGTCCAAGCGCCGCTGCGAGTGGCTGTGCGGTTTCGATCGCCCTTTTCTGAGGACTGACGTAAAGCGCATCGATCTTCTCGACGGCGAGGTGTTCGGCCATCGACTTTGCTTGGCGGTGTCCGAGCTCGGTCAGTGCCGGGTCGGCTCCGTCGGGGTCGAAGTCGATGCGCTCTGGGCGGCCATGGCGAATGAGTATCAGCTCCACGTGTGGCGAGCGTAGCCTTGGGGTTCGATGAGGCCGACGTCGTGTGACATCAACTTGGACAATGTGGCACACAACGTGCGGACTCTCGCTGGTCACGTTGCGCCGACCCCGCTGTGCGTTGTCGTGAAGGCCAATGGGTATGGACACGGAGCGGTGCCCGTCGCACGCGCTGCGGTAGACGCCGGTGCGTTGTGGCTCGGGGTAGCGCTCGTAGAGGAAGGTGTCGAACTCCGCAACGCCGGTATCGATGTTCCGATCCTCGTGTTATCCGAACAACACGCCGACTCTGTCGAGGCCCTCGTCGGCAATCGTCTCGTCGCTTCGGTCTACAGCAGTGAGGGAATCGCTCAACTCGGTCGGGCCGCGGCGCAGTTCGGTGCGGCCGAGGTGCAACTCGTCGTCGACTCGGGCATGCGTAGGGTGGGGATCGAAGTCGAGGACCTCGATCAATGTGTGTCGCAGATCGAGGCAAGCTCGAACCTCGAACTGACCGGCGTTTGGACACATTGCCCCGTCGCGGACGAACCAGGGAATCCCTTCACCGACGCCCAACTTGCCCGCTTCGACTCCTGGGTCGGTGTAGACGGGCTCCGCTTTCGGACACATGTTGCAAACTCGGCTGTAGCGCTAACGCGTCCTTCGCGGCCAGCACTCATGGTTCGTTGTGGAATCTCCGCCTATGGAATCGATCCGGACCCAGCGTTGGCCGGCATCGTGCCACTCCGGCCAGCCCTCACGCTTCGATCGGCCGTTTCATTCGTGAAGCGTGTCCGAAGCGGAGAATCTGTGGGGTATGGACATCGGTGGACCGCGCCGAACGACACGACTCTGGCCACGGTGCCGATCGGCTATGCGGACGGGGTGCGTCGGGATCTTGGCCTGCGTGGTGGGGTTGTATTGATCGGCGGTGAGCGTCGTCGAATCGTCGGTGTGATCACCATGGACCAACTCGTGGTCGATGTCGGCGCCGCTCACGTCGGCGTCGGTGACGACGTCGTGCTCATTGGATCGCAGGGCGATGCCTCGATCACCGCTGCCGATATTGCGGCGACGCTCGACACGATCCCCTATGAGGTCGTGTGTGCGATCGGTGCTCGGGTGCCTCGACGATACGCCTGAGCAACGTGCTAGGGCTTTGCTTTCGGCCACAAGATTCGGATGATCGCGATGGCGATTCCAGTGGCGATCAGCTGGCTCACGATGAACATCGGGGCCGAGGCGGGCTCGATGCCAGCGAACGTATCGGAGAACGTTCGAGCGATCGTTACCGCTGGATTCGCAAAGCTCGTCGAGGCGGTAAACCAGTACGCCCCGCCGATGTATCCACCGACGGCGAACGCCACCATTGCCGGGTTGCCTTTTCGGACGATGCCGAAGATCACCAACAAGAGACCCAAGGTCGCAACGCCCTCGGCAAACCAGAGGTTCCAGGATGAGCGATCCTTGGTCGACCAGTTGACGGCGTCGAGGTCGAACATGATGTTCGCTGCCATGACGCCTACGATTCCACCCGTGACCTGGGCGCCGATATAGGTGACGGCGCGGCGTGGGTCGAGCTCACCCAATGCGAACTCGGTGAGGGTGACCGCGGGGTTGAAGTGCGCGCCCGATGTGGCGGCGAACGTCAGGATCACCGCCACGAGGACGCCCACCGTGGCGGTGGAGTTCGCAAGGAGTTGAAGACCGACATCGGTCGTCAACTGCTGAGCCATGATTCCTGATCCGACGACCCCGGCGAGGAGAAACGCGGTTCCGAGAAACTCTGCCATCGCCGCGCGTGGCAGGTCGACGGGCATTGGGTCGGTCTTGTTCACGTCGGGCAGACTAGACGAACTTGGGCGTTTCGTTATACGGGACCGGGTAGCGAACACGTAAATCTTGCGCCCCCGAGATCGCTCTCACCAACCTCGATCGAGCCTCCATGAGCGGTCATGATTTCTCGAGCTATCGCGAGGCCCAAACCGCTGCCTCCGGCATCTCTACTCCGTGCATCATCGAGACGGACGAATCGGTCGAATACCGACGAGCGGTCTTGTGCCGCTATCCCTGGACCATCGTCTTCGACGGTGAACATGACGGCCGACCCCTCTTCCCGAACGGCCACGCGCGCTACCGAGGCGGCGTGGCGAATGGCGTTGTCGAGCAGGTTGATCACGACACGACGAAGCTCATCGGGGTTGCCCGATGCCAGCCCCGCCGAAACGCGGGTCGCGTCAATGGAGATTCCGTCGGGACGCGGAGTCGTTCGAATGACATCGAGCACGACGACATCAAGATCGACGAGTGATCGCATCGAACCCGGAGCGAGCGCGGAGGAGCGCTGACCCGCATCGGCTCGTGCGAGCAGTAGTAGATCGTCCACCATCCGGCGCATGCGTCCCGTCTCGCGTTGGAGATCGCTCGCCGTTTGCGGCCACTCGTTCGTCGACCCATGGCGCTCGGCGACATCGAGGATCGCGGACATCGACGCCAACGGCGATCGCAGCTCGTGGGACGCATCGGAAACGAATTGCTGCTGGGCATGTTGGGACGTCTCGAGTCTCACGAGCATGCGGTTCATCGTTCCCGCGAGGCGTCCGATTTCGTCCTTCGATGTCGGCTCGGGCACCCGTCGGTCGAGTCCGGTCGAAGAGATGTTCTCGACCTCGCGACGAATCGCTTCGACGCTCCGCAGCGACCGCCCGGTGAGGAACCAAGTGAGCACCCCGACCAACAGTACGAAGAGCGGGCCGATAATCGTGGCCCCGATGAGCACTTGCAGCACGGTCGCGTCGACGGGTTCGAGCGAGCTTCCAACGAACACAACGCTGTCGTCGGGTTCCAGCTGCGGGGGACGATCCGAAATGAATCCAGGTTCGGTGGCGAGCACGGCGATCGCTCGAAGCCGGTCGTCGCCGGACGTTTCGTTCAGATCGAAATCGATCGTCATTGGCTGACCCAACCGGGTGATCGACTGCAGAACCCGGTTCGACTCGATGTCGGGATCGGTCACGTCGTAGTAACCCTCGGTGTCGAGGACCGCAGCAAACGTGAAGGTGTCGAATCCAGCGCCAAGCACGATGAGCTCATTCTCGCTGTCCCATTGTGAGGTGATGTCATCAACCCGGCTCAGGTTCGACCGGTCGATCTCGTCGATGAGTGATCCGCGCAGCGTTGTGAGCAGAATCGCAGTGCCGACGATGACGGCGATTGTCACAGCGACCATTGCGAACAATGACGCGCTTGCGCGGAGTCCGAGGCGGCGCACTAGCCGTCGCTTCTGCTCAGTCGGTAGCCCATGCCGCGGACGGTCTCGAGGGTTTTTCGTTCGAACGATCCGTCGATGGCCGCTCGGATGCGGGAGATGTAGACCTCCACGATGTTGGGGTCGCCATCGAAGGCATGGTCCCACACGTTGCGCAAGATCTCGTCTTTTGACACGACAAGCCCGGCGTTGTGCATCAGGTACTCGAGCACCGCAATCGCCCGTGGTGAGAGTTCGATCTCGACGCCGCCCCGCCATACCTGTTGCGCTCTCGGATCGAGGCGGAGGTCGCCAACAGCAACCGAATCGTCCATCGCTCCGGATGCGGTGGCGCTACTTCGGCGGATCAACGCGCGAATTCGGGTGAGCAAGATCCCGTAGGAGAAGGGTTTGGTGACGTAGTCGTCCGCTCCGGTCTCGAGGCCCTCCATCTCGTCGAATTCGCCGTCCTTGGCGGTCAGCATGAGTATCGGGGTGAGGTCTCCCTGCTCCCGAAGCTGTCGGCATATCCGATATCCGTTGAGTCCTGGAAGCATGATGTCGAGGACGATCGCGGCGTAGGTGTTCTCCTGGGCGAGATGCAACCCGTCGAGTCCGTTGCACGCGAGGTCGACCGTGAATCCGTCGGCCGTCAGACCTTTCTTCAACGATGTCGCGATGCCCTCTTCGTCTTCGACGACCAGAAGTTTCATGCGCCAACTCGGATGTGGCATGGGGTGTTTTGATCCATCGTGAACTTCGTTTTCGATGTCGTGTCTGTGGTGGGCATACGTAGATCGTGACGAATGAACCTGAACGGTCCCTGAACGTCGGTCTTCAGGTTCTCACATGTCGGGCGACCCATCGGGCAAACACATCGCGCAGAGCTCGTTTGCCAGCCGGGTGAATTCCGCCTCGAGCCGTAAAGTTGGGTAGGGGTACTGGCCATTCCGAAGCGAATGATGCCATCGTGGGTGTATGCACTCGACGCCTTTTGCCTGGATGCGGGTCGGCCATTGGACCGATGATGTTTCCCAAACCGGCTGCACGGTCATCCGATTTCTTGGTGATGTCGTGGCGTCGGGCGAGGTGCGTGGAGGTGCTCCGGCCACACGTGAGTTCGCGCTCCTCGAGCCGACACGACTCGTCGAGAGCATCGACGCTGTGTGTTTGTCCGGCGGGTCGGCCTTCGGGCTGGCAACCGCCGATGGCGTCGTCCAGTCTCTGCGCAGGGAAGGGTTCGGGTTCAAGACAGCACATGGGGTCGTCCCGATCGTCATCGGTATGTCGTTGTACGACCTTGGCGTCGGGAGCGCCGTGCGTTGGCCTGGTTCGCCAGAGGGCATCGAGGCGTTGGAAGCCGCCGATCGCAGCTTCGCGACAGGACTGGTCGGCGCTGGCACCGGAGCGACGACCGGTAAGTGGCGTGGGCCTGACGAGGCCCGCCCCGGCGGTCTTAGTTTCGCCGTCGCTACGAAGGGTGAGCTCGTGGTCTGTGCCCTCGTCGCTGTAAACGCGGTAGGCGATATTGCGTCGAGTGAGCGGGGCTCAACGATCCGGTCCGAGATAGCGGCGGGAACATTCGATTGGCCTGCCTCGCCGTCTCCGCTTCTCGAGAACACCACGATCGGCGTCATCGCTACGAATGGGCGTTTCACGAAGACACAGTGTCGTTCGCTCGCCGAAGCCGGGCACGACGGGTTGGGTCGGGCGATCGTGCCAGCTCACGGGCCCGGCGACGGAGACGCGTTGGTCGTTGTGTCGAAGCCAGAGGTCGAGGCCGACCTCGCCTCTGCCCGGCTCTTAACCGAGGTGGCCGTCGAGTCCGCCATCTCGGCAATCACCTCCTCACCCTGAGAGAGCGTCCGTGCTCGGAGTTCTCCCGGAGGGTCAAGTCGCGTTCAGCCTCAGGTTCCTAGACTTCAGACGTGATCCAGGTCGCCACATCATCGCCGGAAGAAACCGGACACCTCGCCGCTCGACTTGCCGAATTGGCAACCCCCGGCGATGTCCTTGTTTTGGTCGGCGACCTCGGCGCAGGCAAGACGGCCTTCTCCAAGGCGTACGGCAAGGCACTCGGAATCGACGAGCCCATGACCAGCCCAACATTCACGCTGGCGCGCGAGTACGAGGGCCGTCTGAAGTTGCACCATCTCGACGTGTATCGACTGGAGCAGATGGCCGAAGTCCTCGATCTCGATCTTCCCGACCTTCTCGACTCCGGCGGGGTTGTCCTCATCGAATGGGGAGATGTGATCCTGCAGATGTTGCCGCCCGACTACCTCGAGGTTCGCTTCACATTCGGCGACGGTGACGACGATCGCCTCATCGAACTCCACCCCGTCGGTCCTCGCTGGTGTGCACGCGAATCGGCGCTCGTCGGAACAGACACGGATGACTCGACATGTTGATCCTCGGTATCGAGTCCGCGACATCACAGGTCGGGGTAGCGATCGGTGGCCACGAGGGAGTCCTCGCATCAGCGCATAGCGCGCGAGATCGCCGACATGCCGAGAGCATCGCGCCACAGATCAAATTCGTGTGTGAACAAGCACGGGTCAATATTGAGGAAATCGGCGTCGTCGCGGTTGATATTGGCCCCGGCTTGTTCACGGGACTGCGGGTCGGTATCGCTTCGGCGATGGCGGTGGCCCATGGCTTGGGCGTGCCGATGATCGGAGTTTCGAGCCTCGACCTCGGTGCCTTCGCCCTCGAACATTCGCGGCGTCTGATCGTGCCGTGTTATGACGCCCGCCGAGGTGAGGTCTTTACGGCGAACTACCGCTCGGTGCCCGGAGGCGTGCAACGAATCACCGAGCCAACGGTGGCCACGCCCGATGAGCTTGCGGCTGAACTGATGGCGGCGGGGGAAGACATCTTGATGCTCGGAGACGGATCCGAGCGCTACCGAGAGCAATTCGAATCGATCTCCCACGTCGAGTTCGCCGGCACGAGCATGCAGTTCCCGTCAGCGCGGTCGCTCGTCGAGTTGGCGCATCCCAAGGCAATGCGTGAAGAGTTCGTCTCCCCGAACGAGATCGAGCCGCTCTACATCCGTCTGCCCGACGCCGAGATCAACTGGAAGACCCGAGATAGTGGCTGAAGACTCACCTGCGCTGTCGACGATCGTGATCAGAGAAGCCGAGCTTCGTGATGTTCACGACATCCGTGCGATCGATGGGGGCGTCTATCCGACCCCGTGGTCCGAGAAACTGACGATCCAACAGGTGACGGGCGAGGGTCGAGTACATCTGGTGGCCGAAGAAGCCGGTCGGCTCATTGGTCATGGTGGCATCGTGATCCTCGATGGCGATGCCCACATCAGCACAATTGCAGTCGATCCGTCGCATCAGCGTCGTGGGATCGGCGACGTGTTGATGAAACATCTGCTCGGCGCAGCCGCCTCGTCTGGTTGTGCGGCTGTCACGCTCGAGGTGCGGGCGAGCAACGAAGCGGCCATTGCCCTCTACGAGCGTCATGGGTTGGTGTCCTCGGGTGTTCGACCTGGCTACTACGGCGATGACGGCGAAGACGCATTGATCATGTGGAGTACAAATGACTGAATTGATTCTTGGGATCGAGACTTCGTGTGACGAGACCGCCGCAGCTGTCGTCGGAGACGGTCACGACGTGTTGTCCAATGTCGTATCGAGCCAGATCGACATCCATGCCCGCTATGGCGGTGTCGTTCCTGAAGTAGCGAGCCGCGCCCATGTCGAAATGATGATGCCGGTCGTTGCTCAGTCGATGGTCGAAGCTGGCGTCGAGCCAAACGACCTGACCGCGATCGCCTGCACGGTCGGCCCCGGGTTGATCGGTTCGCTCCTCATCGGGGTTAGCGCCGCGAAGTCCCTCGCACTTGTTTGGGACAAACCTTTCGTGGCGGTAAACCATCTCGAGGCGCACTTGTACGCATCGTTTCTCGAAGAACCCAACCTCGAACTTCCGGTCGTTGTGCTCCTGGTTTCAGGCGGACACACAATGCTCGTGCTGATGGAGGGCCACGGAAAGTACCGGCTTCTCGGACAGACACTCGACGATGCTGCCGGCGAGGCCTTCGACAAGGTTGCTCGGTATCTCGGACTTGGTTATCCGGGCGGACCGATCATCGACAAGATGGCGGTTGACGGTGATCCCGAGGCGATCCGGTTCCCACGTGCGATGGTGAAGGACGGCTACGACTTCTCGTTCTCGGGGCTAAAGACGTCGGTTGTCAACTATGTGCGAAAGAACCCTGATGCCGCCGATGTCGACGTTGCGGCTTCGTTTCAAGAGGCGGTCGTCGATGTGCTCATGACGAAGGCGCAGCGGGCGGTGCGCGAGACGGGAGCGAAGGGCATTTGCCTCGCTGGGGGAGTGGCCGCGAATTCGTCGCTGCGTGAACGAGTGCTCGATGTTGCGATCGCCGAGGGCATCAAGGCCTTCATTCCGAGCCGCTCGATGTGCACGGACAACGCAGCGATGGTCGCCGCAGCTGGTTGGTGGCGATATCACTCCGACGGCGCCGCGCCCCTCGATCACGGCGCAGATTCCAGCCTTCGTCTCCCCACCTACACCTAACCTTTGCCTGTCTAGCTCGACCCAATAAGATCACCCGATGGGGATGGCCGACAAGATCACAGAGAACTTTGAACCTCACCGTCGAACTTCGGAGACGGTGGTTGCCGCATTTCCTGCAGCGACCCACCACCAGGGCTTGGCGATGCTGCCCGCTGCCATTGCCGGGGTCGGCGCGGTGATGTTCGATCGATACGCCACATCCCTGTTCTGGGTTGTTGTGCCGTTGCTTTCGTTGCTCCCAGTCGTTTGGTTTGTTTTCGTCAACCGGAACTACACGATCATCGCAACCAATGAGCGAACGGTTGTGGCTCGTTCATCGACGTTTAGCGTGCTTCAGGTCGGGTCGATTACCGATGAACTCTCTCGGGACCTGCAGATAGGTCCCACCTCTGGCTTGATGCACAAGACCAACGTGCTGGGCGAGCCAATGAGGATTCACCGGCGAGCGTTCGACCAAGTTCGCCGAGCCGACACCCGCTGATCAGGAAGTTGGGGGATGCAACGCCGACGACGTCTCGCCGTCAGTTCGCTGATGTTTGGGTTTGTTCTGTCGAGCTGTGGCTTCTTCCCGACCGCTCGGCCAAGGTCGGTGGAGGTCACGCTTCCGAGCACCTTCGCAGTTGTGAAGCGTTCGTCATCGGCCGTGAACCGATCGGCGTCTTTCATTGCTTCGATTGCGAGATCGCGCCGGGTGACGAACCATGCTCCGAGCGCCGGTGGCCACGACACAGCTTCGTTCGAACGCAGCAGCGCGAGAACGTCATAGGGGGTGTTGGTTAGCTCGTCGAGGGTGATCGACGCACCGATCGGGAAGGTTGTCTCTCGATCCACGAGGTCACCATAAAGATGACGATGATGTGCTGCTCAACGCGATGGCTGCCCGAGATCGTGATCCAGGCATGTGGTCTAGAAGAGAGTCAGATACTGGTTGACTTCGCCCGGCGTGACCTCGTGATGGTGCGCAAGGAACTCGTCGCTCTTCACCTTCACGAAGTAATCCCGATATGGCCCGTCCGAGGTCATGCCCAAACCTGCCGCCAAAACGTCGTCGGACGACAGGTTCTCGGCGGCATGGAGAAGTGTCGGCGGCATCTTGGCGATGCCACGGGCTCGGATCTCCTCCTCGGGCAGCGTGAAGAGGTTGTCGGTGTTCGGCTCGCCGGGGTCCATGTTGTTGTCCACACCGTCGAGTCCAGCGGCGAGCATCGCGGCGTACATCAAGTACGGATTGGCCGATCCGTCCGGCAAACGAACCTCGATCCGATCGGGCTCCGGAACACGAATCATGTGGGTGCGGTTGTTGCCGCCGTACGCGGCGTAGGAAGGCGCCCACGTAGCGCCCGAGGTCGGCGCGCCGACGCCCATCCGTTTATAGGAGTTCACGGTTGGGTTCGTCACCGCGACCATGGCCGGGGCATGTGCGATAAGCCCGGCCGTGAACTGGTAAGCGAGATCGCTCAGTCCGAGCCCCTTCGCATCGCTACCACTACTTGGGAACAGCGCTTCGTCTGTATCTGCGCTCCAGAGGCTGAGGTGCGCATGGAGTCCGTTGCCCGCCTTGTCGCTGAATGGTTTTGGCATGAAGGTCGCATGCCAACCCTGGCGTTGCGCGAGCGTGTGAATCATCAGGCGAAAGACGATGAGTCGATCGGCGGTTGTCATCGCATCGGCGTATTGCCAGTTCTGTTCGTACTGGCCATTCGCATCTTCGTGGTCGTTTGCGTAGTTGTCCCATCCCATGGCGTCGAGGTTCTTTGAGACCTCGACCAGATGCGGGAGCATTCGCGTCAGGCTTCGCGCGTCGTAACAGGGGAGGGTGTCCGTGTCGCGTTCATCGGCGACCTTGAGGCTGCCGTCGTCGTTGCGCACCACCAGCGAATATTCTGCTTCGACGCCGGACTTGAGAATCAGGTTTCGTTTCGCGAGGTCGTCGAGCGCTCGACGAAGAATCACCCGAGGGGCGTAGGGCCAGAGTTCGCCCTCGACGGTCGGGTCGCATTGCATGGCCGCGACATTGGGCTGCCACGGCAACTGTGTGTACGAACTTGCGTCGGGTATAGCGAGGATGTCGGGATCCGATGGGACTTGACCCATTGGACCCGCCGCAAATCCGGCGAATCCTGCGCCATTGCTCATCAGGTCGTCGAGCGCGCTGATCGGTACCAACTTGGCGCACGGCTTGCCGTGCATTTCCACAAACATCGCGTAAATGAACTCGACGCCGTCACTCGCGGCACGTGCTCGGATGTCATCGACTGTTGTCATGTTCCCCTACTCGACTCCGACGTCTCCGGTCCCCCGGCTTCTCTGGTCGATATTCTGTAGCAACCGGTGTTGGCATGCCACTGTGAACAAGATAAACCACTTCGAAAGTGCATCTGGAAGGACAGTACATGTGCGGCATCGTTGGCCTCTTTCTGAAGACGGAGAGACATCGTCCTGAACTCGGTCGTCTGACCGCGGACATGTTGCACGAGATGCGGAGCCGTGGACTCGACAGTGCTGGTTTCGCTGTCTACGACGAAGGCACGATCGGCACGTCACGGATCACTGTTCTTGCAGAAGGTCAGCAACCCGATTGGGCCCCAACCGCGGAGGCACTCGAGACGGTGCTGGGCGAGGGGGTTGCCCTTCGTCCGCTGCACGATCACGCCGTCTTCGAGACCACTGGCGACAGCCGTGTTGCGAGGCAGTGGATCATCGATCACGTCCCGGGTGTTTCGGTCTTGAGCCACGGCAAACAAATCGAGCTCTACAAGTCGGTTGGCGATCCTGACCTGGTCGCCTCGCGTTATGACCTTGCGTCACGCTCGGGCACCCATGCGATCGCACATACGAGAATGGCTACGGAATCGGCGATCACGACGAATGGGTCCCACCCGTTCGTGACGGGTCCCGATACCTGCCTCGTACACAACGGTTCGCTGTCGAACCACAACCAACTCCGCGAGCAACTCGAGCGGCGTGGCGAGTCGTTCCAGACGCTGAACGACAGCGAGGTCGCAGCTGGTTACCTGTCGTGGCGGCTGCGCGAGGGCGACACGATCGAGCGTGCGCTCGAGGGTGCACTCGTCGATCTCGATGGTTTCTACACCTTCGCGATCGGTATCGAGGACGGCTTTGCGATCCTGCGCGATCCCATTGCGTGCAAGCCTGCTGTGATTGCTGAGACCGATGACTGGGTCGCGATGTCGTCGGAGTTCAGAGCGATCGCCAAGCTGCCGGGTGTCGACGACGCCGAGGTTTGGGAACCCGAGCCGGCTCGTATCTACACCTGGAGCCTCGCCGGGGTGCCCGCATGAGCGCGACGACGTTCGACATGGCCAACGCATCGCTCCGTGACCTCAACTCTGCGTTGCACGATGCGACCGACGGTGAATTCCTGATCGAGAACCCGCGCGGTGCCCACGCGATCGGCGCTGGCATCAGA
>JBLIMK010000002.1:0-89038 GCA_047638715.1 Verrucomicrobiales bacterium | reverse complement strand
GGCATTGGTGAAGCGCACAATGTTCGCTGTCGACCGGGAGCAACTCGGCTCCTGGAGTAGCCCGAGCCTTCTGGACGATCGGCCCAGCGGCGATCAGCGACTCCTTATTTGCAAGCCCAAGGCGCTTCCCATGTTCGAGCGCCGAGAGGGTCACGGCAAGCCCGGCGAACCCAATTACGCCGTTGATGACCACATCGGCGGTCGAGCTCGCTTCGCGCAGCCCCTCTTGGCCAGAGAGCACCCGCGTTTCGGCGCCGACCGCATCGACCGCCGCTCGATAGGCACCTTCATTGGCCACGACGACCACATCGGGTCTGAATTCGGTCACCTGTTCAGCCAACGCGTCGATAGATGAACCAACCCCGAGCGCCTGCACGGAAAACTGGCCGTCCGACTGGCGAATGATGTCGAGCGTTTGTGTGCCGATCGACCCGGTCGAACCCATTACTGCCACCGACGTCGTCACAAGAACAAGCTTACGCTCCAACACGTCGGGACTTGGGCTCGACGTCCGCGTAACCCGGGCACCGCAACTGGCGAAGCCCGGGAAACCTAGCTGATGTAGAAAACGGCCTCGGCAAAGAAGTAGACCGCTGGAAGGACGAAGAGGAGCGCATCGAATCGATCGAGGAACCCACCGTGACCGGGAAGAACCGAACCCATGTCCTTGATCCCTAGATCACGCTTCATCAGCGATTCTCCGAGATCACCGAGTGGCGCAACTATCGCGCCGATCACTCCGAGGATGACCGCATCCCACACCGTGCCTCCGGTGTCGAATGGCTCAAACAGGGTGAGGACTCCAAAGAACACCACGGCAGCTAAGAAGCTCGCAAAAGCTCCGCCAATGAGTCCTTCGACGGTCTTGTTCGGGCTCACCGACGCGAGCGGCGTGCGACCGAAACTTCGGCCAGCAAAGAAAGCGCCGACGTCATAACCAACCGTGACGATTATCGCCGCGAGCAACAACCCCGTGCCGTCGCCGGCGACTCCACCGCGTTGTCCTAGTTCAAGCAGTGCAGCACCGAAGCTGCCCAATACGCCGACGTAGACAATCCCAAGCAAGGTGACGCCCACGTTCATGACCGGCATCTCTGTTGCGACGCCCACCAAATACCAGAGCAACGCAAACACAATCGAGAGAGCGAGAACCATCGCAACTGCCTGAGTGCCACGGAAATAGACCGCGATCGGCATCGAGATAGATGCTGCCATGCCAAGCAACGTCGCAGGCTGGTATCCAGCCACGCGTAACGCATTAAAGAACTCGCCTGCCGACAGCGCGACGACGAGCACGATCAGGGTGAGGGCCACCGTAGGCCCAAGACGCAGCGCAACGATCGCTATCCCGAGGAGTGCAAGCCCGGTGATGAACGCCGACTGCATGTCACGTCCGGCGGCGCCGCCATCGTCGACAAAACCATCGTCGGCGTACTCGCCCGGATTCTGATCGTCGTAGGTGAAGAAACGCTCGCTCTGATCGGCACCGATCTGAATGCGGTCTGGCTCGTTGCTGGTCGGGCCGGGGCCGGGGTCCCATGCCTCTGGTTCGGGTGCAGCGTCTGTGCCGTCGCCCCATGCTGGTGCTGAAGAGCTCAGATCGGACCACGCCTCGAGGTCGTCTTCATCAGCGGTCTCGACGTCGAGCGCAATGGCTTCGCCAGATGCAGCGATGTCACCGGAACCTGGAGTGGTCCAGTCATCGAGCGATGCTGCCTTCGGAGATTCGGCGGCGTCGCCGAACACGCTGTTCCCGGGCGCTTCCGAAGTCTCGAGCGGAACTGCACCGAGCGGAAGTTCAGGCTCGGGGTCACCGAACACCGAAGATCCGGTACCCGGGCCAGGGTCGTCGCCGAAGACAGAGCGGCCCGGACCATCTGTGTCATCGTCGAATGTATTGTCGTTGTCCACGCCAGATTCCTCCACGCGCCGAGACTAGTTCGCTGCCAGCGGCAGACCTTAGACCTCGAGCAGATCCTTTTCTTTGGCATCACGGGCTTTATCGATGTCACCTTCGTGTGACCTCGTGAATTCGTCGAGTGTCTTCTCCGCCCGATCGATCTCGTCTTCTCCCACACCTTCGACCTCGTCGAGGTCTTTGCGGGCCGCCCGCCGGAATCCGCGGATCTTGCCCTTGCCATCTTCTGCCATTGCGTTGATGACCTTGACGAGTTCTTTGCGGCGTTGCTCGGTAAGCGGTGGGAACGCCAAGCGCAGAGTGCGGCCGTCGTTGCTCGGCGACAAACCGAGGTCGGAGTTTCGGATCGCGCGCTCGATCGCCTCGACATTTCCTGCGTCGTGGGGTGTGATGATCAACTGGCGGGCTTCGGGAACCGAGAACGTGGCGAGCTCTTGCAGGGTCATGGGTACGCCGTAGGCCTGGACGTTCAGCTTCTCCACGAAGGACGAGCTGGCGCGCCCGGTCCGGATGGTAGCCATTTCGCGCCGCGCGTGCGCGACCACACCTTCCATCTTCGACGCTATGTCTTCGATGATCAGGTCGATCATTTCGCTCATGTGGGACTCCAAACGTGCTTTCGGCACCAATACTTGCCCAACCGTCGCAGATGCGCCCATTTCGCCTAGCTACTTACGAGCGTGCCGACCGATTCGCCGCGCAGGATCTTTTTTACGTTGTCCTCGCCCATCAGATCGAACATCACGATCGGGAGGTCGTTGTCCATGCACAGTGTGATCGCTGTTGAATCCATGGCTTTCAACCCGCGCTGCAGGACGTCGATGTGGGTGATCTGGTCGATCTTGGTCGCCGTTGGATCGAGTTTCGGGTCGGCGGTATACAGCCCACCCGTTCCTGAGTGGGTGCCCTTTAGGACGGCGCCCGCCTCGATCTCGACCGCACGCAACGCTGCGGTCGTGTCGGTCGTGAAGAACGGATTACCCGTTCCGCCGGCGAAGACGACGACGCGGTCCTTCTCGAGATGGCGAATCGCCCGGCGCCTGATGTAGGGCTCGGCGACCTGAGCCATGTGGATGGCGCTCATGACCCTCGTTGGCTGACCTCGACGTTCGAGACGATCTTGCAGTGCCAACGCGTTAATCACCGTGGCGAGCATGCCCATGTAGTCAGCTTGAGAACGGTCCATACCGGCACCAGCGCCCGCGAGTCCGCGCCAAATGTTTCCGCCGCCGACCACGACACCGATACTCACGTCGAACGCGTCTCGAACCGAAACGATGTCGTTCGCGATCCGTTGGACGGTGTCGCCATCGATGCCGTATGACTCTTCACCCGCGAATGCCTCACCAGACACCTTCAGAAGAATGCGCCCCCAACAAGGCGTTTCCTTACCAGCGGTGTTCGTCGAGTCGGTCATTCGATGCTCCTAAGCGGGGGATGTTCAGCCTCCGAGAAATGCCTGGTTGAATCCAACGATGCTGCCACCGTCGAGCGAGTCCCGCACGGATGTCTTGTCGCCGTTCAATCCCTGCTCGAGCAAGACTTGCTCGCCGTACCAGCGAGACAGCTTGCCCTGGACGATCTTTTCGAGCATTTCTTCGGGCTTGCCTTCGGCTCGCGTGAGGTCCATAAGTGTGGCGCGCTCGTCGTCGGCGATGGCCGGGGCTATCTCGTCACGGGACAACCCGAGCGGCTTAGCGAACGCGATGTGCAGTGCAACCTCGTGGAGCCGGCTGGCCTCAACGCCAGAGCCTTCGACAATGACGCCGTTGACACCACGGCCGTCTTGTTTGTGCAAGTACGTGTCGAGAAGGTTGCCTTCACCGGCCTGGATCCGAGTTACGAGACCAAGCTCGATGTTCTCTTTCTTCGTGATCTGCAGCTCTTCGATGGCTTCTTGATGCTTCGCAGCTGCTTCCGGGCCGTCGGCGAGAACGTCAGCGGCGATTGCGTCGAGAACTGCGAGGAACTCCTCGGACTTCGCCGCGAAATCCGTTTCGCTCTTCATGTGGACGATCGCCGCCGTGCCATCACCTGCAACCAATGCGACTGCACCTTCGGCGTTGTCGCGATCGGCGCGGGTAGCGGCTTTCGCTAGACCCTTTTCACGCAGGATTTTGCGAGCCGCGTCGGGATCGCCGTTCGCATCTGTAAGTGCCTTCTTCGCGTCCATCATGCCGGCGCCGGTTGCGTCGCGGAGGGCCTTGATGTCGGCAACAGTGATATCTGCCATTGGTGGTTCTTCGCTTTCTGGATGATCGTCGTCTTCGTTGCTCAGAGACGCGTCAGCGCCACTGGATTCGTTCTGTTCCTTTTCGTCGTCCGTTGACTCTTCGTCCCCATCAGGACTAATGCCCTCGGGGTCAGCCACGACTTAAGACTTGCCGGCTTCTTTGTAGCCAGCTGCTGATGCTGCCTCAGGTGTGTTGAACCACATCTCAGCAACTGTCTGCTCGTACCAACGGCCACCTGGCTGATGGAACTTCATCGAGTCGGCGTTGCCTTTGATCTCAAACCCGGCTGGCATCGAGCCATCCGGCATTGGGGCATGGGCACCATCGGCTACTTCTTCGACTGCAGGCGCTTCGGCTACTTCTTCGACTGCGGGCGCTTCGGCTACTTCTTCGACTGCGGGCGCTTCGGCTACTTCTTCGACTGCGGGCGCTTCGGCTACTTCTTCGACTGCGGGCGCTTCGGCTACTTCTTCAGCCGCATCCTTCTCCGATGCGATTCGAGCTTCACGCTCGGCTGCTGCGGTGGCTGCTTGCTCGCGTGCCTCGGCTTGAGTTGCATCGTGTGCAGCTTGATCTTCTGTATTGCGCTCTGCAGACACAGCCGGTGCATCCTCGCCAGGTACTGGAATACCGGCCATCTCGGCCTTCTTCGAACGAATGAAGTGGCCTTCGAGCACCGCGTCAGAGATGACTCGGCACATCAATTCACCAGCACGGATTGCGTCGTCGTTTCCTGGGATGACGTAATCGACAAGATCGGGGTCACAGTTCGTGTCGACGACCGCCACGAGGGGAAGACCGAGCTTGTTCGCTTCGGTCACTGCGGTGTGTTCGAGCTTGGTGTCGAGAACGAAGACTGCATTGGGGGCCTTGGTCAGGCCACGGATACCACCGAGGTTGCGCTCGAGCTTTACGAGCTCACGAGAGATCATGAGCGCTTCCTTCTTTGGCATGGCCTCGAACTCTCCCGAGTCGCGCATGCGCTGGTATTCCTTCATCTTGTCGACGCGCTTTTGAATCGTCTGGAAGTTGGTGAGCATGCCACCGAGCCAACGCTGGTTGACGTAGGGCATGCCGCACTTCTCGGCGTACGACTGGATCGAGTCCTGCGCCTGGCGTTTCGTGCCGACGAACATGATCGTGCCGCCATTGGCGGTGAGGTCGCGAACGTAGGTGTAGGCATCTCCGATCAGGTTCAACGTCTGGTTGAGATCGATGATGTAGATGCCGTTGCGCTCGCCGTGGATGAAACGCTTCATCTTCGGGTTCCAGCGGCGGGTCTGATGACCGAAGTGAACGCCAGCGTCGAGCAACTGCTTCATGGTGATAACTGCCATGGAAATACCTTCCCTGCGGTTTCGATGAACGACGGACCCAGGCGCCAAAGGCGACCGCAGAAAAAGCACGTCGGGAATCTCTCATCAGCTACGGCGAGCGCAACTGTTGGGCAGACTTTGCCCATGCTTTACGATAGCGCCGTAAGCGCTCGGCAGCACGTGCTCGCGGAATCGCCTTCGCGCTAGTCGAAACCAGCCACCAGCCGGACGACGCTGCGGAACCGTTCAAACAACGACTTAGGGTCGATGTAAAGACCATGACGTCGAGCTGTGAAGTGGATCGAGCCTCCCGCTCGAGCGATCGCTTGGCCTTGGATGACGAGGTCGCCGACCTCCACGAGCGTTTCGTTTACGAATCCGACCGTCGTCTTCAACGATTGGCTGTGCTGCACGGTGACGAAAAGGGATCCGCCGACCTGGCCGCTGAAGGTCACCACACCGCCATGTGTTGCGACGACGGTCTGGCCCACAGATGTGTCGTACTCGACCCCGCGATTCCCTGACCCGAACGGATTCGTCGGCGGCCGAAATGGGTCGAGAATCGGCGCTGTGACCGGCGGGATGAATACCCCTTCGTCTACCTGAACGGACGATGCGGCCACGAGATTTATGGTCGCGGTCGCACCCGCTGCTGCTCCCGAAACCAAAAGACTGCAGCCGAAAAGAACAAGAAACAGACGTCGCACCCAAAAACTCCTCTACAAGAGGTCGTCATTCGGGGGAAGTTGCGCACCAAAGGGCTCGGCGCACGTAACAAGCGTACGTTGCAGTCCGCTGCGAGGCTAGGCGGGCGTGTACTCGTTGGCCGTGAGGCGTGAACGAAGGCGCAAGACCGACTTCGTGTGGATCTGACAGACACGACTCTCGGTAACCCCGAGCACCTGCCCGATCTCGGCAAGCGTAAGTCCCTCGTAGTAATACAGGGTGAGCACGATTTTCTCTCGCTCGGTCATGCCGTTGATCGACTCGGCCAGGAGCTGACGCATCTCTTCGACCTCGAAGGAGCCAACAGGACCGGTGCCTTTGTCAGGAATCGTGTCGCCCAGGGTCATCGAATCGCCGCGTTCGCCACCCGACAACATCTCGTCGAGCGCCACGACGCCCACGAAGGAGATCTTGGTGAGCATCGTTTCGAGCTCAACGGTCGTGATGTCGAGCGCACCTGCGAGCTCTTCGTCAGATGGCGCACGACCAAGCTTCGCTTCAAGCTTCGCATTGGCTTGTTCGATTCGTTTCGCCTTCGTTCGAACCGAGCGGGGAACCCAGTCCATTGAACGAAGCTCATCGAGCATCGCGCCCTTGATGCGTGAGATCGCATATGTCTCGAACTTGTACCCGCGCTCAGGATCGAACTTGTCGATGGCGTCGATCAACCCAAAGATGCCATAACTCACCAGGTCGGCTTGTTCCACGTTTTGGGGAAGGCCCGCGGCAACACGGCTCGCGACATACTTCACAAGCGGCGAGTAGTGAACGATCAGCTGATCGCGCACTTCCCTTGAAGGAGCCGTTGTATAGCGGCTCCAAAGCCCATTGGCTCGTGCCTTCTGTTGTTCGTCCACGTTTGAGGTCCCCTGAGACTTTTCGCCGTTGTTATGCCCGCGGATGACTCGACCGATGAACACGTTGAAGTCGTTCCTTGCTCACATGCGTGTAAATCTGGGTGGTCGAGAGATCTGAGTGGCCCAACAACTCCTGCACCGTGCGTAGATCGGCACCTCCGTCCAAAAGATGAGTGGCAAACGTGTGACGAAGTGCATGCGGATGTGTCGGAATTGGCGATCGGCGGTCGAGAAGCCGTCGTACATCTCGAGGCCCGAGACGGTTTCCACGTTGATTTTTGAACAGTGGGCGTGGCGTGCCGGCACCGGTGCCGGCGTCGACATCAACCATCGCGATTACGTGAAGGTGATTTTGTATTGCTTCGACCGCTGGCGCACTCAATGGCACTATTCGTTCCTTCTCGCCCTTCCCCCACACCCGAAGTGTGCCCTTGTCCAGATTCGCAGAGTCTGTATTCAAGTCGCATACTTCACTCACGCGGAGACCCGAGCCGTACAGGAGCTCTAGGACGGCGTCGTCGCGAAGGCGACGTGGGGACACATCGTCTGGGAGGGCTCGGGGCGACGGATCATCGCCGAGGAGCGTGCCGAGGTCTTTGTCGTTCAAAATGTTCGGCAGATGCGAAGAGGCGGCTGGTGTCGACAGGCCGACGGTCGGGTCATCCACCACGACGCCGGTCATCCGGGCCCAGCTAAAGAACCGCCGAAGCGCACTCATCTTGCGAGCAATGGTGCGTCTCGCATATGACGACGCGTCGAGATGCGCGAGGTAACGACGAAGCCACCGGCGATCGATCGCTGTCGGCGAGACCACGTTCTGTTCATCGGCCCACTGCGCGAACGCGAGGAGATCTCGCCGGTACACCGCTGCGGTTGCAGGACTAACCCCGGTCAGCGAGGCGCGAAACGCGTCGATTTCGTCGATCACACCACCGACGGTAGTCGTGAACTCTGAAGATCACAGGGAGCCACTCTCTGTTGAGCGTCACTTCACGCGCTCGATCCAGGGCCCGGATCGTGCGCACAAGCCGGTGTTCACCAGCTCTTCCAGCTCGGCAGCGACCTGCGCTGGAGGAAGCGATATTCGCAGACACAGCTGGTCGAACGACAGTGGAGTCCAGCCGAGTACATCGAGGAGCGTCGATGAGACGTCGTCCTTGCTGCGTTCGACGTCGCGTGGTCGCGTGTGCCCAATCATGGCGAGGACATCGTCGGCATCCAAGATCGGCGTTGCGCCGTCGACCAAAAGGCGATTTGATCCTTCCGCAGCGTTCGAGGTGATTGGCCCCGGCACAACCCCGACAGGCACGTCGCGAACTAGCGCCTCGTCGACCGTAAGCAGTGAGCCGCCGCGCTCATGTGACTCGACCACGATGAGCGCATCCGAAAGACCGGCGATAATCCGGTTGCGGGCGGGGAAACGCCAGGGCTCGGGCCCCACCCCCGGAGGCGTTTCGCTGAAGAGGGCGCCACGGTCGGCAACGTTGCCCCAGAGCTCACGATTTTGTCGCGGGTAGATCACGTCGAGGCCACTGCCGACAACGCCGATCGGGATGCCGCGAGTCGCTGTCGTGACCGAGAGAGCGCCGTGGTGCGCAGCGGCATCGATACCGAGCGCAAGACCCGACACAACACAAACGCCGGCCTCGGCCAGGGCGGCGCCGAGTTCAAAAGCACAACGACGCCCGTACGACGTACACCTCCTTGTACCGACGATCCCGACGGTCGGCCCCGGCGGGATCGGTAGCCCAAGGCTGAAGAGCACCTGGGGAGGCTCCAGATCGTCACGCAATCGAGAGGGGTAGATCGTCGAGTTTCGTTCGTGCACCATGATCCCGAGGCTCTTCAGCGCGTACCAGTGCGTTTGTACCGACATTCCGCGGGCCGCGACACGCCATTTGTCGACCGTCTCCCCCTTGACACGGTCGAGCTCGAGCGGACCTCCTGAACACAACAACTCCCAGATCCCGGCGCCGCTGTGGCATCCGAGCAGCGCGTTGAGACGGCTCGGGCCCATACCCGGCAGCGTGAGCAGCGCCACGATCCATGCCTCGGGTGGAAGACCGTCGGGATCGATCATCGTGAAGCTCCGAACGGATCGATACGAAGCGACATCGCCAAGCAGAGTTGCTCGACCGACACCTCCGCACCCGAGTCTTCGAGGTCTGCAATCGTCCGCGATACAGAGCGGACGCGGCCCACTCCTCGGGCCGACAGGCGTCCCTGGCCAACAGCGCTCTCTAAGACCTTGAGCGCTCCGTCTGAAAGCGGAGCGACCACGTCAAGATCTTCTTGTTCGAGCAATGCATTGAGACAGCCGGTGCGGGTCAGTGCCCGTGCCCGCGCTGCCGCCACTCGCTCTGCAGCCTCGTCGCTCGTCTCTCCCGCCGGGGCACCGAATAGCTCGGCTGGCGATGGCCGCTGCACGCCGATTCGAAGGTCGAATCGATCCAACAGCGGCCCAGAGACGCGGCGGTGGTAACGAGCGCGAGCCACGTCACTGCATCGACATGCACCGGGTGCGCCAGATTCCCCGCATGGGCACGGGTTCATGGACCCGATCAACAGGACGTCGGCGGGATATCGGGCCGTGCTGTGAGAGCGGGTGACACGGACCTCGCGCTCCTCTAGCGGTTGGCGAAGCCCGTCGAGCGCTGACGGGCCAAACTCGCCAAGTTCGTCGAGAAATAATACGCCGCGGTGAGCGAGCGACAATTCGCCAGGACGCATCGATGCAGCGCCACCACCCACGAGCGATACCGCCGAAGCGCTGTGATGGGGTGACCGAAACGGCGAATCGGTAATCGGGATGAGATCTGGATGCAGTTCGCCAGCCGCCGAGTGAATTCGGGTGACATCGAGCGCATCGGCTTCCGAGAGCGGTGGGAGCAACCCAGGGAGTCGTTTCGCGAGCATTGTCTTGCCCGCTCCCGGAGGTCCGACCATAAGCATGTGGTGTCCTCCAGCGGCGGCGATAGCCAGGGCGAACTTTCCCATCTGTTGCCCGCGTATGTCGCGAAGATCGTTCTGACGTTTGCGCGCAACGGGAGCCTTCAGCACGGGGGCTTCGGGCCAATCAGCGCGTCCATTCAGGCTGTCGAGCAGGCGTCCGAGGGTTTGCACCGACCGGACCTCGCATGCGAGGAGGCTCATTTCCGCGGCGTTGTCGACGCTCGCAACAATGGAATCGGTGTTCATGGCGTCGCCCATTGGCAAAGCGCCACGAACCGGGCGGAGCGATCCGTCGAGTCCGAGCTCGCCAAGAAATCCAACCCGCTCGATGGCATCGGGATCGACCTTGTCGGTCGCAGCGAGGATGCCAATCGCGATGGCGACGTCGAGACTCGGCCCGCTCTTCTTTAGGTCACTCGGCGCAAGATTGACGGTGATCTTGCGCTGGGGCCAGTCTTCACCGCTCGATTGGAGCGCGGCGCGAACACGATCTCGAGCCTCACGACACGAGGTGTCGGGAAGTCCCACGATCGTGAATCCTGGTAGCCCACTTCCAACATGAACCTCAACGTCGACAGGATAACCCTGGACGCCATTAATAGTGGCCGATCGGACGATGGCAAGCATCGGTTGTCTCCAAAGAATGGGGTGTCTTTAGAGTGGCTTCCCGGCAGCCGTCTCGAGCCGTGAGATGACCATACTGGTCGGGTCTGACACGACCCTGACCAGCTAGTTGCCTGTCGTACTCCAGTGCCAAGGTTCGGCCGCCAGATTGATGAAGCCGTAGGCGTTTGCATGCTCGGCCAACCACATGAAGGCCGGATCGGCCGAAGACGTGATCAATCGCCCACTACTCGTGAAATCGATGGCCAAACCCAGTTCGTGCTGGCTCTGCCCTGGCCGGGCCGTGGGCGGGCTGCATTGATCGGCCGGCATCTCATAGATCGCGTAGTCGCTCGTGCCACAGTTGACCTTGCGGAGTTCGATCTGCCGCTGAGGATCTCTGAAGCCACCGCCTGACAGCGTCAGTCCGTCGACGGCCGCTGCGGCGAGCAAGTCGCGCACATCGTCCGCAATAGCGACACTCACGTTGATAGCGCCGACGCTGACTATGTCGAGCTCATTTGGAGCCGCAGGCGCTTCGCCCTCGCCGTCGGGCGTCGATGGCTCATCGACCGGCGTTGGAGGGTCGGCCTTTGGGATCTGGGATGCAGGAGGTTCTTGGGCAATCTCGCCTTCAGGAATTGGGCGTCCGCCGAAGTCGGAGATAGTGACGGTTCGTTCCTCGTCGGCGATCAGGCGGCTCTCGTCGACGGAGATCGAAGTCGGGAAGCCGAGCTCTGGATCGAAGGATGCGAGCACTTCGATCGCTGTCCCGTCGAGCACTGCACCGAGATCCGAGAAGTGTGCCTCGATGGTCTTTACTCCCCCTGTCCACTCGGGAGCGCCTTCTCCTAGTGGTTCACCAGAAACATCGTTGGCGTTCGATACGACGACGCGAATCGGCACGGTGAATGGACAGAAACAGCTCGTCGAGACCGTGAAGGCGTAGTCGGACAGGCCCGCGTCATTCCACCGCTGGATCGCTGCCTCATAATCCGAGCGGAGTGAATCTCGAAGCTGAATCTCCGAAACGCCGAGGGTGGCTCCGTTGGGGTTGTCGACGAGCGTTGGTAGCCCGAGTACGGGATGGGTTTGCACCTTTCTCCCGTTGGCGGCGGACAGCTCGGCTTCACGGAAGAGTTGCTCGGCGGTGAACGCCGGCGCGCCAAACGAGCTCCTGGCTATCCCGTTTCGAACATGGACCGTCTCGGCGAAGGAAGACACTCCGCAATCCTCAAGGGTCGGACACGGTTTCGTGATCGCCAATGCATACACGAACTCGCGGTTGCCTCCAATCTGCCAAAGCTGCTCAGCAATCGCGAGCTTGTCGGCATTGCCGCCATTTCCGAATTCGCAGTTGATCGAGTTCGTCTTGGCGAAGCTGTCCTGGCAGATGTCGCCATCGGGCCCGCCTCGCAAACGATCGTTCCCGGCTCCACCCTTGAGAATGTCGCGGCCGGCTCCGCCCCACAGAACGTCTGAGCCACTTGAGCCTCGAAGAGTGTCGTCGTCATTTCCGCCACGAAGCACATCGTCTCCGCTACCCCCCGACATCGTGTCATCGTCATTTCCGCCACGGAGCTCGTCATTGCCTGGCCCACCAACGATGAGGTCGTCTTCGTTGCCGCCGCGGAGAATGTCGTCGCCAGGTCCGCCAAATGCTCGATCGGAGCCTGCGTCGCCGCGCAGACGGTCGTCGCCCGGACCTCCAAAGAGCGCGTCATCGCCATCTCCGCCGAGTAACTCATCGTCGCCGCCGAACCCGCGAATAACGTCGTCGCCGCCGAGTCCGCAAATGACGTCGTCTCCATCGGTGCCATCGAGTACGTCGGGGCCTGGTGTGCCGATGATCTCACATCGCTTCGGTGCGAGCTGTGCTTCCGCGGCCACGGCTACCGATCCTCCGAGCAGCGCGAGGATGAGTGCCACCCCGCCGGCGAGCGCAAGACGCGGTCGACGGGTCGGTGAGAAGCGGTGGTGCATAAACAAGCCTTCGATCAAGTCCGCCCAGACTAACGGAACCGTAGCAACGACGATGCGGTCCAGTCGTTTCGGTCAGCTCGCATTCGAGAGGATTTCACGGGTGTAGCGAACAACGGCCTCGATGTCACCTTCGGTCAAGGTGAGACGGAAGCTCGGCATTGCCTTTCGGCCGTCGACGACGACAGATCGTTGCTCGACATCGGTGAGCCGGTCCTCGATCGCTCGTAGCGAGAACCCGATTCCTCCCCCACCATCGACACCATGACACTGCGCGCAGCGAGCGCGAAACACGTCTTGCCCAGCGATGAGCTCGGCGTCGGCATCGTCGGGTAGCCCGACCTCTTGGGCACATCCTGAAGCGATCAGCGCAACGAGCGCGATTGCCGCAATGGCGAACCACGATCGTCGATTGCGCACGAAGCCACCATACTGATGGGATGGGTCTCGACCCGACGCGTCAGCGTCGAAAATCGCCGTTTGATTACGTTTTCGTCGGAGCGGCGATCGTCGCGGCCATCGCCTTGGTCGTATGGGCGCTGTTTGGCTGACGGCGGGTTCTAAAACGCGCCTTCGAGCACTTCGACGTCCTGACCAATAACTGCCACAACATCGAACCGAAGCTGATCTCTTCGCCGCCGCTCTTCGCTGAGCCAGGCGAGCGCCAAGCGTCGAATACGACGTTGTTTGTCTGGCCCAACAGCTTCAGCGGGGCTTCCGAAGCGACGAGTCGATCTGGTCTTCACCTCGACGAACGCCACGGTGTCCTCACGTCCAACGATGAGATCGAGTTCGCCTCGTCCGCTGCGCCAGTTCTGGTCGAGTACGACCCACCCTCGCTGCTCATACCAGCGAGCTGCTAACGCCTCGCCCTGTCGTCCCAGTTCTTGCCGTGCAATTGTCATGGCCCCGACCATACGAAGGGGGTGTGACACCGTCGATCCTCAACGCGACCCGTTGCGCTAAAACGAACTGCTGCCGTCAGGCTCGGATTGCGACCGCTGAGTAGATTAGTACTCGCGCTTTTCGCGGACCTTGGCTGATTTGCCGACGCGATCGCGCAGGTAATAGAGCTTTGCGCGGCGGACGTCGCCACGGCTCATGCGCTCGAGCTTGGCCATGATTGGAGAATGCAGTGGGAACGTACGCTCGACACCTACGCCGAAGCTGAGCTTACGAACTTTGAACGACTCGTTGACGCCCGAACCGCGGCGTGCAATGACGACACCCTCGAACACCTGCACACGTTCCTTGTTGCCCTCGACCACGCGCACGTGGACCCGGACGGTGTCGCCAGCCTGGAATTCGGGAATGTCATCCCGGAGGCTCTTCTTGTCGACGAGATCGGTGATGTTCATCGGTGCTCCTGCGATCGTTGGCCATTGGGCCAGCGGCTAATCCTACGGTAAGTGTTGCTTGGCTCCAACTACTTCGTCGACACTTCCGGTCGACATTGGCCACACCGCAGCTACAGGACAACTTTGTATGTCGTCGACACTTCCGGTCGACATTGGCCACACCGCAGCTACAGGACAACTTTGTATGTCGTCGACACTTCCGGTTGACCCCCGGTCGAACCGCTAGAACGTGGCCGCAAGTTCGAGCTCGTTGGGCCGCGCTTTGTAAATATCGCGGAATGTTCGAGCCACACCAGCTGCAACGTGTTCGGCACTGACCGGCGTCGTCCAATCCCAGTAGAACGTGCCCCACGACGACGAGGCGACCGAGAAACCAACGGCGATTACAGCCCGCTCGTCACGAACGGTCAGACGATTGCCGCCAACCAGACTCTCGTTGCCAGCCGCGGCGAGTCGCAGCGACCCATTGCTGAGTCGATGCGCTTCGATTCGCTGACCCGTAGTCGGCATCGAGACGACCACCGCTGAGACGGCTTCTGAAAGGAGATTCTCAATGCCCTCAGTGAGCGTCGCTCCGACGTTGTCCCATGTTTCGGTACCCGTTGCCAAGAGCAATTCGGTCGTCATAACCAATCCATCGGCACATGGACGACGGATATGAGCCGATCGCCCTATTCGACGGCTTCTGTGCGCTTATGGGAGTCCGGCTACTCAAACTCGGCGATAAGTCGTTGTTCGTCTTCGCTGAAGCCGCCGCGGCGTTCGATCAAGTCGGGACGACGATCTCGGGTTCGAATGAGTGACATCGCCATGCGCCATCGATCGACCGCTCCATGATTCCCAGAGAGCAAGATCGGTGGCACCTCGACGCCCTCGAAATCTGCTGGACGCGTGTAGTGCGGGTACTCGAGCAATCCTTCGGAGAAAGACTCCTCTGTGATCGAGTCTCGATTGCCGAGCACACCAGGGATAAGGCGTCCGACCGCTTCGATCATGACCGCCGCCGCGACCTCTCCCCCAGCGAGAACAAAATCACCGATCGAAACTTCACGATCGACGAACGTGTCGAGTATCCGCTGATCGATTCCCTCGTATCGGCCACAGAGCAGAGAGAAGCCTGCACCTGTGGAGAGCTCACGCGCCATCGATTGATCGAATCGGTTCCCCGATGCGCTCAACGCAATGAGCGGACGCGGAGGATCTACCGCCCGAATCGATGCTGCGAGCACGTCGGGACGCATCACCATGCCAGCACCTCCGCCAAATGGGGAGTCGTCAACACTGCGGTGCGCGTCGGTCGCGTGATCGCGGGGGTCGTGGATTCGAAGATCGACGAGCCCGTTCGTTCGTGCTCGGCCAATGATGCTCGTCGCGAGCGCACCGTCGACAAGTTCGCCGAACACGCTGAACACGTCGACTCGCAATGGCTGGGGTGCAGTCACAGGTCGAAGAGCCCGTCGGGAACATCGACTCGCACGACGCCGCCATCGCTTCCTGGGTCGAAGGCGATAATGAACGTCGCTGGTACGAGTGCGTCGTTATCGAGAACCAATAAATCGCTCGCAGGGTTCGCCAATACCTCTACGACGCGCCCGCGGATCACGTCGCCTTGATCGACGACGTTGGCGCCGATCAGTTCGTGAATCCACAGTTCGTCGGGATCGTCGAGCGGAGGTGCGAGGAGCTCGGTTCCCCGGAGTGCATCGGCTGCTTCGCGCGATGAAACGCCCTCGAACGTGACCAAGTAGTCGTCGTCTTTTGGCCGCGACGAAGCGACGAACAATTCTTGGTCACCGCCGACAAGGACGGCGCCCGTCGATACACGTTCGGCGCGGTTCGTCGTCAGACGAACAACAACTTCACCCTTCAGGCCGTGGGCCTTTCGGATATGACCGACCACCAAAAGGTCGGGCGTCGTCATGGAATCCTCAGTCGACGAATTCGATGTCGACCTCGACACCGTCGCGAGCCGCGGCAGCGCGGGTGAGTGTGCGAATTGCGTTAGCGACCCGTCCACGACGGCCGATTACTCGACCCATGTCATCGGGTCCGACACGGACCTCGAGCTGGAGAGTGCGCTTGGAGTCGTCTACCTCGACCTGCACGGCATCTTCGTCTTCGACGAGAGCCGAAACGACGTACTCGAGTACGGCCCTAGCCGTTGGAGCGCCAACGACACCATCATCGGTGTCATCATCACCATCGATCTCGTCGACGTCTGCGTCCACAACATCTCGGTCGTCGCTCATGCCTTGTCACCTCCGGTTGGAGCTGCGGCATCTGCTGCTGCTTCCTCAGCTGGAGCCTCGTCGGCAGGCGCATCTACGACTGCTTCCTCAACGGGTGGAGCGACCACCTTTGGGGGCTTGGCTGGTGAGGGAGCGGTGTAACCCTTGGTCGGGGTTGGTTCAGGCGTTGCCGGAATAACGGGAGCGGTACCAGTGAACTGTTCCCACGCACCAGAGATCTTTAGCAGCTTTGCGACGCGCTCTGTCGGCTGTGCACCGTGACGAAGCCAGTGAACGGCTTTGTCGTTATCGATGCTGATGACGGAGGGATCTTCTCGGGGCTGGTAAGTCCCGACGATCTCAATGAAACGGCCATTGCGGGGTGAACGCGCGTCAGCAGCAACGACGCGGTAAGTCGGTTGCTTCTTCTTACCCATACGCATAAGGCGGAGCTTTACAGCCACAAGAAATCCTCTTCTTTGGAGTCTCGGAGACAGGTGAGACTCGACCGGTAGATGCTAGCGGCACGCCCTAGGTTCACCACGGTCGACGCGACAGATATTGGTCACGTCTATTCGGTGTCGGGAAGCCCCGGGAGACGCAAGCTGCTCAGCTCCTCGATGCTTTCGCTCATAAGAGCGCTCGGATCGGCCATTGGTGCTGCACCCTTGGTCGTTGTGCGACCACCAGATCGCCGACCCTTTGACTTCTTGCCGCCCTTGCGCTTCGACTTCGGCTTGGGTGGCGTCATGCCGAATTTCTTCATCATCTTCTGCATCTCGTTGAACTGGGTCACGAGCGAGCTGACGTCTTGAGGCTTCATTCCGCTGCCGGCAGCGATCCGCCCGCGGCGAGAGGCATCGATCAGACCGGGTTTCGCTCGCTCGGCGGGTGTCATTGAGCGGATGATGGCTTCTAGTCGGTCGATCTGTTTATCTTCGATCTCGACATCGCGCACCTCTTTGGGGATGCCCGGCATCATGCCGAGCAGGTTGCCGATCGGACCCATCTTTTTGATCTGCTGCATCTGTTGCAGAAAATCGTCGAGCGTGAAGGTGCCCGAAAGCAGCCGTTCTGCCGCTTCTTCGGCCTCGTCTTCTTCGAAGGCGGCTTCGGCCTTCTCGATGAGCGTTTCGATATCGCCCATTCCAAGGATGCGACTCGCGAGGCGATCGGGGTGGAACGTCTCGAATTCATCGAGCTTCTCGCCGGTCGACGCGAAAGCGATCGGCCGTCCGACAACCTCTTTGACCGACAACGCAGCGCCGCCGCGGGCATCGCCGTCGAGTTTGGTCAGAATGACACCGTCGAGGCCGAGTGTCGTGTGGAACGACTCGGCGACGGTCACGGCGTCTTGACCGGTCATCGCGTCGACGACCAAGAACGTGTAGTCCGGCGAGAGCACTTCGGAGATCTGACGGACCTCCTCCATCAGCACTTCGTCGATAGCCAATCGACCTGCCGTGTCGCAGATGATGACATCGCGGCCGAGGGTCTTTGCTTCCTCGAGCGATGCACGAGCAACGCTGACAGGATCCGTCGCCTCAGAGAACACAGGCACATCGATTTGGTTACCGAGAGTGCGAAGCTGTTCGACCGCAGCTGGGCGCTGGAGATCGGCCCCGACCAGCAGGACGTTGCGACCCTGCGATTTGAACAGATTTGCGAGCTTTGCGGAGTTGGTGGTTTTACCTGAACCCTGCAGTCCGGCCATCAGAATGATGGTTGGCGGCTTGGCCGAGAAGCTGATCTGCATCGCTTCGCCGCCGAGGCTCTCGGTCAGTTCCTCGAGCACGATCTTGATGATCTGCTGACTTGGATTCAGCGATTTGGAGAGCTCGTCGCCAACCGCTCGGTCGCGGATACGAGCGACAAGACCTTTGACGACCTCGAAGTTGACGTCGGCTTCCAGCAGAGCGAGGCGGATTTCGCGGAGCGCTTCGTCGACGTCGGATTCGCTGAGGCGTCCCTTGCCACGGAGCTTTCCGAAGATGCCGTCAAAGCGATCTGTCAGTGTGTCAAACATTGTTGTCCTACGTCTTGTTTCTCACCAGGCCGGCGTTAGGGCCCGTCAGGATGCGGGTTGGTCTTCTCTATCGGCGCTCAGCGTCAAGATCCCAACACAGCACTTCAGTCTGCCAGCTCACCTTCGTAAACCTACTGATGATATGCCCTGCAGGCGTATGCCTAATGCTCGAAGAGTGCGTCGACGAAGTCGTCTGCGTCGAACGGGATGAGGTCGTGTGCGCCTTCGCCGAGTCCGACGAGTTTCACCGGAATCCCGAGCTCGTTTTGTACCGCAACGACGATGCCACCCTTCGCCGAGCCATCGAGTTTCGTGAGCACAACGCCGGTGACGTCCGCTACTTCGGTGAATTCGCGAGCCTGAATGAGCCCGTTCTGGCCGGTGGTGGCGTCGATCACGAGCAGCGTTTCGGTCACCGTTCCAGCGCCCTTCTCGGCGACCCGACGGACTTTCGAGAGTTCGTTCATCAGGTTCGTCTTCGTGTGTAAACGTCCGGCCGTATCGGCAAGAACCACATCGGCTCCCGCCGCTGCCGCATGCT
Organism: Verrucomicrobiales bacterium; assembly: GCA_047638715.1. GTDB lineage: Bacteria > Actinomycetota > Acidimicrobiia > Acidimicrobiales > SHLQ01 > SHLQ01. The sequence continues at coordinate 70,299 of JBLIMK010000002.1, read as the reverse complement.
CGACGGCATCGTAGATGATCGACGACGGGTCTCCGCCCTCTGCGCCGCGCACCACGTGCGCCCCAGCGCGTTCTCCCCACATGGTCAACTGTTCAGCTGCGGCAGCGCGGAAGGTGTCGCCGGCCGCAAGGACGAGCGACTTACCGTCGGCAACTTCGCGAGTCGCGATCTTGCCGATCGTTGTCGTCTTGCCCACGCCGTTCACGCCCACGAACAGCCACACCGCTGGAGCGCCCTCGAGCGATAGAGAGATGTCCTTGCCGCGGAGTCTGGTCTTGAGCTCGTCCTTAACAAGCGCGATAAGTGCCGCGCCATCGGCGACATCAGCAGCCTCAGCGGAGGCTCGGACCGTCTCGAGGATTTCCATGGTCGACGCCACTCCGACGTCCGCGCGAATGAGGGCCTCTTCAAGTTCCTCCCACGTCTCAGCGCTGACGTCGCCTCGCGACACGATCGACGCGAGGTAGCCGCTCATTGCCGACCGGGCCTTGCCCAATCGATCGAGGAAGGTCGCGGGTTCGGGTTCGACGGGCAGTTCGTCGACATCGACGCTGTCGGGCGCTTCGATCAGAGGGACTTCATCGAGCGTGCGGTCAACGGAGTCGGTGACCGAAGAATCGATGGTGGGCACATAGTCCGCGCGGCCTCGGAAGAAGGCGAAGGCAGTCCCACCAACGACCAGGATGGCGACGACAATCAGGACGATAAGCAGCTCAGGACCCATAGCGGATTCATCTTATGGGTGCACGAGCAGGATGCCCGGCGAAGGACGGATCCGCCGGGCATCGAAGCCCCTGACGTCGTGCTGAATCGGAAGGGCGGAGGGGAGTACCCCGCCGATCCAGCAGTACATGAGTGAACTTATTCGTCTGGGGATAAAGAGGCCGTAAGCGAAGGATGTTGTGCGTCCAGCGGCACTCCGCCAGTCGATTCTTCAGAAACTTCATCGCCGATATCGCCGCGACCGAACGGTGATGGTCCTGCGCCGATGCCCGGTAACCAGATGACGAATGTCGATCCCTCGCCAAGTTCAGACTCGACTCGGACCGTGCCGCCATGGGTCTCAGCTATCTGTTTCACGATCGCGAGTCCGAGCCCACTTCGCCCATCCCGCTTCATATTCTGCGTGTTGTCGCCCCGCCAAAAACGTCGGAAGACCCGCTGCTGGTCGGTCGGCGAAAGCCCAGGCCCCTGGTCCTGCACTCCCATCCAAACCCAATCCTCGGCCGCGCCTGCCCGAATCGAGATGACCGTGTCTTCGGGAGCGAGCCGAATCGCATTCGCCAGCAGGTTCGCGAGTGCACGTCGAAGCGCCACCGGATCACCCTCGACCAGGAGCTCGGGTTCGGTCGCCGAGGTCAGGCTCACACCATCTGCGGCGGCCGGAATCTCGAACTCTTCGCCCACATGGTGAACAACAGCCGCGAGGTCGACGACTTCGACCTGGGTGGCTCTAGTCTCTTCTCTTGCGTGATCGAGAAGATCGTCGACGAGCGTGGCCATCCTGTCGGCCGACCGCGACACCACCTGTCCGACCCGGCGAAGTTCTTCGACCGACGCGTCCGGGTCGCCGAGCGTCACCTCGAGGTTGGTTCGGATAACAGCGAGGGGGTTCCGTAGCTCATGCGACGCTTCATGAATGAACCGAGTCTGTGCATTGAAGGCCATGTCGAGCCGATCGAGCATGTCATCGAACGTGCCCGCGAGCTGACCGAGCTCGTCCTCGGGCCCGGCGAGATTGATGCGCCTCGTCAGATCCGTCGCGTTGATCGATCGGGCGACAGCAGTAATCCGCTCGATCGGGCGCAATACGATTCCGGCCACATACCAGCCCACGGCCAAGCTCGTGATGAAGAGCAAGCCGAGCGCGGCGAAGGAATAACGCCGCAGGTCGGCGAGGGCTTGTCGGTCGACCTCCGCCTCGAAATCCGCCAGAGCTCTCACAGTCACCGCTTGCCCGCCATCTGGATTGCGGATGATGAAATCGAAACCAGGTTCCTCCATAATCGTGCCGCCGATCTCGCGACTGATTCCGCCATACAAACCACCGATGACGATTGCAGCAAGCCCGAACAGCAGCACCGAGTACAGCAACGCCAAGCGAAATCTGATCGACCCGATCCACGACGGTAAAAACCGATCGGTATTCGCTCCCACACTCATTGGACGACGCACGGGCCGCTGACGTGCCGCAGCGACCTCGGGCGGACGGAATTCGCCGGTGACCGAACCCAGATCGTCGGGCTTGTCGATGCTCACTACAGCGACTTCCGATCGATGAGGCGATAACCCGCACCGATCACGGTCTCGATGAGCGGCTCCTGGCAGTCGCCATGGAGCTTGCGTCGCAACGTGCCAACGGTGACCCGCACCGTGTTCGTGAACGGATCGGCATTCTCGTCCCAAACATGCTCGAGCAAATGTTCCTGGCTAAGGACGTGGCCGGCGTGCGTCATGAAATAGCGGAGTAGCGCAAACTCCTTCGGCGTCAAATCAAGCACCGCTCCGTCGTTGGCGACGTCGTGACGCGCCGTGTCGAGAGTCAACGTACCGACCTCGAGAATCGACGAGGAATGATCGACATCGCGTCGCAGAAGAACTCGGATCCGCGCAGAGAGTTCGCCGAAAGCGAACGGTTTGATCAAGTAGTCGTCCGCTCCCGAATCGAGCCCGAGAATGCGCTCATCGGTCGCATCGCGCGCGGTGAGCATCAAGATTCTTGGCGCACCCGTTGGCGGCGGATTCGCTCGTAGACGGGTGCAGACCTCAAGACCATCGACGTCGGGCATCGTGAGGTCGAGGCAGATCAAATCATAGGGCTGGAACTGGACTCGATCGAGGGCTTCGGCACCGCCGTTGACCACGTCGACGGCATAACCCTCTCGCCGCAGCCCCGTCGCGACCGCATCAGCCAGATCGACCTCGTCATCAACTACCAGGATTCGCACAAGTCCACGGTACTTGTACGACCAAGCCTGGTCTGGGCACCTCTACTTCGTAAGTGAGTCGGCAAGTGCTGGGTCGCGCTTTGGTCCGGAGCCGAAGTTTCGCTCGACTTCGGAGCGTTCGCTGACGACACGAGACGAGCCACCTGACTCCATCGTGACGCCGTACAACGAGTCAGCACTCTCCATCGTGCGTTTCTGGTGCGAGACGATCACCATCTGTGCCTCGGAGCGGAACTCGTCGATCAGGCTCAGGAAACGATGCAGGTTCACATCGTCGAGAGCTGCCTCGACCTCGTCCATGATGTAGAACGGCGACGGGCGGCTGCGGAACACGGCAAACAGGAAGGCGAGGGCGGTGAGCGAGCGTTCGCCACCCGACAGAAGCGACAGCTTCTTTACGTTCTTGCCCGATGGCTTCGCGCTGACCTCGATGCCAGTATCGAGAAGGTTGTCCGGGTCGGTGAGGCGAAGGCTGCCCTGGCCACCAGGGAACAGTCGATCGAACAACCTGGTGAAGTTGTCGGCGACATCAGCGTAGGCCGAGGCGAATACGGTGACGATTTCCTCATCGATTGCCTTGATCACTTTGTTGAGCTCGCGACGCGTGGAACGAATGTCCTCGAGCTGGCCATTGAGAAACTCGTGCCGTTCCTGGAGCGCTTCGAACTCTTGCAATGCCAGAGGGTTGATCGGCCCCATGAGCTTGAGGTCGCGTTCGAGCTCCCGAGCTCGCGCGGCTGGCGTCACGTTCTCCGATAGTTCTGGCTGTGGTGCGCTGAGTGCACCCTGCGGATCGACATCGAGGTCACGACGCAGCATTTCGGTCGTGGTCTCGAGCCGAAGTCGAGTCTCTGCCTCTTCGATCTCGATACGGTTCGTGCGTTCACTCAGCTCGCGAAGCTGCACCTCGGTCGATGATCGCTCGGCACGCATCGAATCGAGCTTCTCGGTCAGCTCGCGAACCATTGCAGACTGGGCACGACGTTCGTCGCGGCGCCCGTCGAGGTGCACACCGAGATGACCAATCGTGTCGGCGAGGAGCACCTGGATCCGTTGCGCCAGACCTTCTGTGCGGTTTAGGACGAGGCGCTTGCTTTCAGATTCAGTCTGCTCGACAGCCAGGCGTTCCAGGCGATCCTGCACTTCACCAAGGCGTCGACGCAACACGCCACGACGCTCCTCGAGCGACGCAGAGCGAACTTCGTAGTCGGTGCGCCGTTCGCCCACGATGCTGGAGCGCTCGGCAAGTTTCGAACGAGTGACTTCGAGCTCGCGATTCCGTTCGGCCGACTGGACTTCAGCCGATTCGAGCCCGGGCAGCAGGTTCTCAAGTTCCCCGACGCGGGAGGACTCGCGGGTGAAGCGGACCCCAAGCTCGGTGCGCTGGGAGGCCATGGCATCTTGTTCGATAGTTATCTGGCGGGTCTGAGCGTCGATCTGATGGAGCGCCTCGGTGGTAGACGTCAGGTCGGCGTCGTTCGCGTCGAGCGCACTTGCGGCCTGTTGATCGGTCGCGAGTAAGGTCTCGACCTGCGCGGCAATCAATGTCAACTGTTCATCACAGCGTCGGCGGTGGTTCGCAGCGTCTGCCGAGGCGGCTTTGGCCTCATCGAGCGCGGCTCGAGTTGCTCCGACGCCGCTGGTGCCGATTCGCCACAGTCCGCCACCGATCCGATCGCCCGACTTGGTGACGACGACACGACCCGAGTCGACAGAGGCATCGAGCGCGTCACGCCAATCGCCCTCGACGGCGTCGATGTCGGCCAGAAGCCGTCCGAGGACCCCTGCAACATCGCTGCGAAGCGGAGAGACGTAGTTCAGGATCGAGTTCTCGCTCGGAAGTGCTGGCGGAAGCATCGGGTCGAGGGCAATGACAGCGCCGCTTCCACGACCCTGTTCGAAGAGCTCGAGCGCCCGGCGCGCTGCCTTGGATGAGTCGACAACCACTGCTGAGAGTGCCTCCCCGAGAGCCGCTTCGACCGCGTCTTCCCAACCGGGGGCGATCGACATGACGTCGAGAAGCGTGCCCACCAAACCTTCCGCTCCGGCAAGCGCATCGGCACCTGCTGCGGCGCGGGCCGAGTCGAGCGCCTCGGCAAGCGCTGACACACGCGCCTCAGCCGAACGACAGACAGCGTCTGCTTCAGCGCGCTCGTCACGAAGTACGGCGAGACGTTCCTGCGCGTCGAGGTGTGCGCTAGCCGCGATGTCGGCCGCGGTGACGAGCTCCTGCTCACGTTGCACCGCGGTGTCGAGCTTGTCTCGCTCGCTAACTGCACGATCTTCAAGAGTGGCTTTGCGGGCTTCGAGCCCGGTGGTCCGCTCGGCGATTCGCGCAAGCTCCTTTTGCGCAGCTGTAATCGAGTTGCGCAAAGCAGCGAGCTCGCCGCGGACCTCAGCGGCCCGACCTGCTGCAGCGGCCTCGGCCCCTTCACCGGTCATCGACGACAGTGCGAGTTCGAAAGTCGAGCGATCGTCGGCGAGGCTTTGCTCGCTGTGCAGGAGCTCTTCTTGTTCTGGCGCGAGCGCCAGAACGTTCGCATCGACCTCTGTCAGCTGCTCACCCAGCTGGGCAGCTTCGCTCCGCAGCGCAGCGACAACATCGCCATCGATCGTTGCTTGACGTTCACGAGCTATACCTTTGAGTCGCTCACCTAAGAGATCTTCGGCCCCGCCAGCACGTTGGCTGAGCCCCTCGAGCCGAGCGAGCGCGTCGCCGAGATCGACCGCTCCCTGGGCCGACAGATCGCTCTCGAGCGCCATAATGTCGACGTCGAGCCTGGACAACAAGGAACGAAGCTCGCGATCTTGAGATGCAAAGTCGCGTCGATTCTGCGAGTGAGTGTTCATCTTCTTGCGCAGCGATTCGACTTGGCGCCCGGCCAACCACACCTGGCAGGCGTGCAGCTCAGATACGACATCGCCGTGTCGACGGGCCGCATCGGCTTGTTTCTCAAGCGGGCGCAGTTGACGTCGAACCTCGCGTAGCAGGTCTTGGATTCGGGTCAGGTTGGCTTCGGTGGCGACAAGCCGGCGTTGCGCCTTCTCGCGGCGCTTACGGAACTTGAGAACGCCGGCGGCTTCCTCGATGATCAGTCGGCGTTCCTCGGGACGCGCATTGAGGACCGCATCGATTTGGCCCTGGCTGACAATGACGTGTTGCGAACGGCCGACGCCAGAATCCGAGAGCAGGTCTTGAATATCGAGGAGGCGACACGGCACGCCATTGAGAAGGTATTCGCTCTCGCCCGATCGGAACAGCGTTCGGGTGATCTCGACCTCGCTGAAATCGGTTGGCAATTGACCATCGGAGTTGTCGATGACGAGCGACACCTGGGCACGCCCGAGAGCGGGGCGCTTCGATGTGCCGGCAAAGATGACATCGTCCATCTTCTGCGATCGCACCGAGCTCGGTGCCTGGGCCCCGAGCACCCATGCAATGGCGTCGACAACGTTCGACTTGCCACTGCCGTTGGGGCCGACGACGACGGTGACGCCTGGTTCGAGTTGTAGGTCAACCGAGTCAGCGAAGGACTTGAAGCCCTTCATTGTGAGCGATTTCAGATACACAGAGATCTCCTGGCGCAAGTTCCGCGGCGCGAACGCCCACGGTAGCGCGAAGAACTACATCGATGTAACTCGGGCTAGACCTGCGTCTCGCAGAAGTAGGTCCACTCACCCTTAAATTTCGCCCTCTGGATCGGAGTGCGCGAACGCGGGCTGAGAGCGCCGAGTCGCCCGTAGACCTGAAGATGCTGTTCGAAGATGCCGGGTTCGCCAAAGACATCAGCCCATGGCCGGTCTTCGAGTGTTGTGCCGCGGTACTTGATGACGTTGTGAAGTATCTCGACCAACGAGCGATAGAGACGACGCACTTCCTGGGTCGAGAGCGATGTCGAAAGCCGGTCGTAGCGAAGACCAGCGTCGAACAGCACCTCGTCGGCGTAGAGCGAGCCGATGCCCACGATCGCTTTGCCGTCGAGCAGGAGCTCTTTCAGAGTGGTGGGGTGCGACTCGATCAGGTCGCGAAACGCCAGCCACGCCAGCGGCGTGTCGATTGGATCGAGTGCCGGATTGTTGAGGTCGGGGAACTCGCTCATGATGTCGTCTTTGGGAACCACGGCGACCTCGCCGGTGCCGTCCTCATCGATGAAACGAAGCTGTCCACCTTGGGTGAACGTGATCGTGATCTCGGTGCCCTTCTCTTCCTTGTCTTTGTTTGCGTTTCGGCGCAACATCCCGTTCCCCATACGAATCACGAGAATGTCTTCGGTATCGAGCGGAAAGAGAAGGAAATCGGCCTGTCGCACGACGCCGGTGATCTTGGCGCCCTCGAGCTGTGAAGCGAAGCTCTTCCGATTCTTGTATCGAGGCAGGACGGACATGCCCGCGGCAGCGGCCCCTTTGACCTTGCGGCCTACGACTTCGCGCTCTAAGTCGCGGCGCATCATTTCGATTTCTGGCAGTTCAGCCTTCATAACTTCCTCCGCTGCGAGCCGTGGCAGCAGATGCCTCCACGATCGCAGTCTCGCCCCCTCAGGGCGTTCTCCCCGCATCGAGCAGGCCTAGAGCCTGCTCAGCAGCGTGTTGTTGAGCTTGTTTCTTCGATGTTCCACGGCCTTCACCGACCGTTTGGCCAACCCGAACCGTCGAGACGAATGTTCGTCCGTGGTCTGGGCCGCTCGAAGAGATTTCGTACTCGGGCGCCGGCAATGAGCTGTCGGCCGCGAGTTCTTGTAGCCGGGTCTTGTAATCGCGTTCCCCGGGGGCGGTCTGTGCCAGAGCTGCGGCTTCTTCGAGTTGTTTGAGCACCACACCTCGAGCCGCCTCCCAGCCAGCGTCGACGTAGACGGCCGCGAATATGGCTTCCATTGCGTCGGCAAGAATCGAGTCCTTGTCGTGACCACCGGAGTGGATCTCACCTTTGCCAAGTTTCACGAGTGAGCCGAGGTGCAAAGAGCGGGCGATGGTAGCGAGGCTCGGTGTGCTGACAACCTCGGCTCGCGATTTTGCCAAATCGCCTTCCTGTTGCTCGGGTCGACTCTCATACATTGACTCCGTGATCGACAACCCGAGTACGGCGTCGCCGAGAAATTCGAGACGTTCGTTTGACTCGACATCGCCGTTCTCGGCACACCACGAGCGGTGAGTGAGGGCAAGGTCGAGCAAGGTTTCGTCGGAGAATGAGTAGCCGAGCGCGTTTGAAAGCGTGCGGTATCGTTCCCCGTCTGAGGCAAGGTCAGCCAAGACGACCGACGACGTAATCGACTGCGTCGCGCACCGTCTTCAAGTCTTCGAGATCGTCGTCTTCGATACGAAGCGTCACGCCACGCTCGCCAAGTTCTTCCTCGATGGCCTCGACCAATTCGATCAGAGCGAGCGAGTCTGCGTCCAGGTCGTCTTGAAAGGAATCGCCTTCACCGATATCGGTAGGTTCGAGCTCAAGAATCTCGGCGAGACGGTCACGGACGATGCCAAGAACCTCGTCACGTCCAATTGTTGCTTGTTCGCCTGACACGATGCGCTCCCTCAGCTGTACGCGCTGCACTGTATCGAATTCGATCAATACTGCGGCGATACCGGTGTACGAAACCGCTGATGTGGCTCAGGCGCCGTTGACGGCCTGGTGGATCTTTCCGACTACATCGCCTTGGACCATCTCATTGGCCACCGAAATCGCATTCAGCATCGCCTCGTCGCCCGAGGACCCATGACTAATGACACAAACGCCTTTCGTGCCCAACAGCATGGCGCCACCGTAGCTATCGGCGTCGAAGCGCTTGTACAGCGGCAGGAGCGTTGGCAGCAGTTGCTCGGACGCTGCCTGTGCCTCCGGTGTCGAGCCGAACGCCTCGAGCAGCGCATTGATGATGTTCTTTGCCCCGCCTTCGAGCGTCTTGAGAGCCACATTTCCGGTGAAGCCGTCTGTTACGACGACATCGACATCGGGACCCATGAGATCGCGGCCCTCGACATTGCCGAGGAACTCGGCGCCTTGAGCGGACCAATCAATGGCATCGAGAAGACCCCAAGCTTCTTTGACGAGCGGGGAACCCTTTCCCGCTTCCTCGCCGATCGATAGCAGCCCGATTCGGGGACGATCGACGTCGAAACGTGCCCGAGAGAAGACGGCGCCCATCTGTGCGAATTGGACCAGCCATTCGGCCCGGCACTCGGCATTTGCCCCAGCGTCGAGCAAAACGGTCGGCGGTCCGGACGGACCGGGGATCGCCGTAGCGATGGCGGGCCTGGAGACGCCCTTGATGCGACCGGTCCGAAGAAGTGCAGACGCCATCGTTGCGCCGGTGTTGCCCGCGCTGACCATGGCAGACGCCCGACCGTCGCGCACTGCTTCAGCAGCGCGTACGAGCGACGAATCCTTCCTCGTTCGGACACTGGTGCCCGGATCGTCATCCATCGCGATCACTTCGGACGCTTCGATTACCTCGATGCCTCCGGTGTCGCCTAGCTCGTCGGAACGGCCAACCAGGATGACGGGGATGCCGCGTTCTTCGAGCGCGCGGCGAGCTCCAGTGACGATTGCAGACGGGGCGTTGTCGCCCCCCATTGCATCAACGGCAATGGGCAACATGTCGATTTCCTCTATCAGTCAACTTCGATGGCCTGGCGACCTGCGTAGTGGCCGCAGTTGTTGCACACGGTGTGCGGGCGCTTGGCGCTGCCGCACTGTGGGCAATCGGAGCGGCCGGTCGCACGAATGCGCCAAGCCGAGGCCTTGCGGCTGCGGCTCTTGGACTTTGAGGTCTTCTTCTTTGGAACTGCCATGACGTCACCTGTGAGAACTGTGTTCGAAGGGGCGCCGCTCGACGGGCGCACAAGGGGGACAGGTTATCCGGTCGTGGTCATTCTTCATCAAACGTGAGCTCGGACAATACAGCCCAGCGCGGATCGATCCCGCTGCTCTCGACCTCGGCCGGTTCTTCTTCGTCACCGATGTTCGGGAATCGGTCGGGATCGACGCCGCTGCAATCATCTTTACAAAGGGGCGAGAGCGGCAACGCGAGCATCAGCTCTTCGCGCACGACCTCGCCGACATCGATCCAATCGCCATCGACCGGGTACGCCTCAGCGTGATCGTTCGCCTCATGTTCGGGGAGGAACGGCACGACGAGGTCGAGCTCGATTGGTTCGGTCACCATGTCGAGGCACCGGCGGCATTCGCCCTCCCAAGAGGAGCGCACGTGCAGCCGGACGTCGATGCCGGTAAGCGATGGTTCCACCGCTCCATCGATCTCGACGATCGAACCCTCCGGAATTCGACTGGTCGTGACCGACAGGCCCGAAGCGGTAACCGATGCGCGAATCGGCGTGGATGAATCACCGTGCGGTCGGCGCTTGAGCTCGGCCAACGTGTCTCGATGGCGAAGCCTCGAAACATTTATCCGCAGCGATGACCAGTCGTCACTCACGAGAAGTCTTGGTCGAACAACTCCGCCCGCTCGACGTCCTCGAGCATGGGTGCGTCGTCGGTCAGATCGATTGGTGCTGTGCCTTGGAGACGGGTGCGACCGGTAGCGACGACGGTTCTAGTGCGATCGAGAATTCCTTCGAGCGACGCGAGCCGGGCATCGCAGAAGTCTTCGGTCTCGCGACGCATCATGCGCGCTTGCGCCTCTGCATCAGCGAGAATTCGCTGCGCTCTCTGCTCGGCGGACTTCACGACCTCGGTGCGTTCGACCATGTGCTCGGCCCGGGATCGGGCGATCGCAACGATCTCGTCGCCCTCCTGGCGGACCCCAGCGAGGTGTTCCTCTCGTTCGCGCAGCAGCCATCGGGCGGCTCGGAGCTCCTCGGGCAGGCGAGCGATCGCGTCGTGTAAGAGGTCGAGCAGCGGCTCACCTTCAACCTTGACCGCTGTGGAGAGCGGCACTGGCCGAGCGGTCTGAATCGTCTCGATGGCTTCGGTGAGAAGTTCGTGGACTTCAGGGACGTGATGCATTGGAGGTGCGGCGAGAGCCTGCTCTGCTTGTGTGTCGAAGTCGCTGTTGTCGTTGTGGATGATCTCTGTCATGACGAATGCTTCTCTCTGAGGATTCGCATCGCTGGCTCGGGAACCATCGAGGAGATGTCGCCGCCGAAACGTGAGATCTCTCGGATGAGCCGCGAAGCGAGGAACGACCTCGACGAGGCGGACGGAATGAACAACGTGTGCACGCCGGAGATTGCTTGGTTCATTTGCGCCATCTGCAGTTCGGACTCGAAGTCGGACACGGCCCGAAGCCCTTTGACGATGAAGTCGGCCTCAAGCTCTTGAGCGAGGTCGACGACCAAGGATGAGAACATCGTGATCGTCACGTTCGTGAGATGGTCGAAGGTCTCGTGCAGCACCTGCTCGCGTTCTTCCAACGTGAGGAGCGGCTCGTTCTTCGAGGGATTACGCATCGCCGCAACGATGACGCGATCGAAGAGGCCGGCGGCGGTCTCGACGATTTCGACATGGCCATTGTGGACCGGGTCGAAGGAACCCGGATACAAAACGACCGTCACTGGGCAGAACCTTGTCTGGCGAACACGGTCACCACGGTAGTCCCGTACGTCTTCTCCCGAACGACATCCCATCGTGGATGTTCTTTGACGGTGTCGCCCGCCTCTGCGACAAGCCACCGACTTTGAACCGAATCGAGGAGTGTCTTCCATGAATCGTCGGCGTATGGCGGGTCTGCGAGAACGACATCGAAACAGCCCGAGTTCTGCTCCACCCACGCCATGACATCAGCTTGAACCACGGTTGCCTGGTCGCTGTAGCCGAGTGCATCGAGGTTGTTGCGTATGCACTCGACGGCCCGGCGGTCCTGCTCGACGAAGATACAGCTAGATGCGCCACGGCTCAACGCTTCGATCCCGAGAGCTCCGCAGCCGGCGTAAAGGTCGAGGACATCGACATCGTTCGTTGCCCCGAGGCTGAACAACATGTTGAAGATCGACTCGCGTACGCGGTCCGATGTTGGACGAGTTCGATTGCCATCGGGCGCCACGATCTGGCGTCCACGAGCTTCTCCGGCGACGACTCTCATCAGGGTTGAGCCTCCTCTGGGACCTCTAGGTCCCAACGATCAAGACAATCTTCACATCGGTATGCAATCCAGTCGCCTGGAGCAAAACCCTCTTCGGGTGGAATCGTGAGCATGTGGCACATCCCGAGGCAATCGACGCACGTTATGTTTTGCGCAACCTCGATCTCCATCGTTCGGCACAGTACTCGCACGATCTCCTATCGCCACCTCGCGCACCCCCCGGCGTCTGTCACCAGACAAATGCGGGCAAAGGTGCTCTGGCACCAAAACCCCGTTTTGGGGTCAGACCCAGATACGCCCTGACTCACTCCGGCCGCTAGTTCAGGCGCTCTGGCGCCCTTCGACCAGACAAACATGGCCAAAGGTGCTCTGGCACCAAAACCCCCTTTTGGGGTCAGACCCAGATACGTAGAATTGGGTCAGACCCAGATTGGGGGGCGGTCGGTCGCAGACAACGTTGGCCGTCGTGACAGCTAGTGCTTGTGGAGGGACTCTGGTCCGTTAGTTCTTGTGGAGGGACTCGATGTCGGTCGACTAGTTCTTGCGGAGGAACTCGGTGTCGGTCGATCCGAGGATCACTGCGGAGTCATCAAGGAGGTCGGGAAGCAGCGGATCGCCGGCATTCAAAAGATCGATCGCGACTTCCCGAGCCAACGCAACGGTGTCCTTGTCCCGGCGCAGAGACGCGAGGCGCAAATCGTTCTGACCCTTTTGCCGCTCCCCCATGATCGTTCCTTCACCTCGTAGATCGAGATCGATCTCGGCCAGTTCGAATCCATCGGTCGAGCCAACGAGGGCCTCGATTCGTGCTTCGCCATCGGACGTCGTGGCGTCGCCGGCAAGCCAACATGTCGACGCGTGCTGCCCTCGCCCCACCCGTCCCCGCAACTGATGGAGCTGAGCTATTCCGAACCGACCCGCGTCGAGGATCACCATCACGGTCGCGTTTGCGACGTCGACGCCAACCTCGATCACCGTCGTAGCAACAAGCACGTCTGTCTCGCCGATGCGGAAAGAGCGCATCACGCTCTCCTTCTCGGCGCTCGACATGCGGCCATGGAGCAGAGCGACCCGCAAACCGTGCAATTCGCCGCCGGTCAGCTCTTCGTAGGTTTCCGTCGCCGACCGAGCTTCGATCTTGTCGGACGCATCGATGAGCGGGCACACCACATACGACTGGCGCCCCGCCGCAACTTCGCTGCGCACGGACTCCCACATTTCGGTCTCCTCCGCGGGGTCGGCGGCCCACCGGGTCACGATCGGGGTTCGACCGGGCGGCAGCTCGTCCAGCACGCTCACATCGAGATCGCCATAGACGGTCATCGCCGCCGTTCGAGGAATCGGCGTCGCCGTCATGACCAAAACGTCAGGCTCCTTGTCGCCCTGCGCTTTTGCGCGCAGAACAGCCCGTTGCTCAACGCCGAACCGATGCTGCTCGTCGATGACCACCATCCCGAGATTGAAGAAATGCACCGACTCCTGAATCAACGAGTGTGTCCCGATCAGTATGTCGACCTCGCCGCTGAGCGTCTGGGCCAAGATTCTGCGCCGGTCGGCGGTTGGTACGCCGCTCGTCAAGAGCTCGACTCGAAGCGGTCGTTCGCTAAGCAAACTCGTCGTGTCTTCCACCATGAGCTCGTCGAGCAGCGCCTTGATGCCGATGGAGTGCTGCTCCGCGAGTACCTCGGTAGGGGCCATCAGAGCCCCCTGGAAGCCACCTTCGACCGCGCTGAGCAGGGCGTGAACCGCCACGAGCGTCTTTCCGGAGCCGACATCACCTTGAAGCAACCGATGCATGGGGTGCGGTTGATGCATGTCGACGTGAATCTCATCGATGACCCGAACCTGGGCGTTGGTGAGCGGGAACCCCAGGTTGTGGAGCATCTGACTAGTGAGGGTGCCCGTGGAGCGGTGGTCGACGCCAACCTCGGTCTCCTGACGAAGCCGCTGCTGCGTCACGAGTTCGAGCTGAATAGCGAACAGCTCGTCGAACACGAGACGCCGACGAGCCTCGGTGACGGCCGCCATGTTTTCGGGCTGATGAATGTCGAAGGTCGCCGTGTGCCGGTCGATGAAGCGATGGGCCTCTCTGACGGAGTCGGGCAACGGATCGGCAAGCATTCGAGGCGCTGCCCGTCGCAGGGCCTCAGCCACCCACTTCGCGATGTCCGAGCTGCCGATCTTTACCTTTTCCGATGCCGGATATATTGGCACGATCTTGCCTGTCTGGTCGCCGATCAGGTCGACGATTGGTGAGGCCATCTGCAAGTTCCCACGAAAGCTGTCGACCTTGCCGAACAACACGACGGGTAACCCTTCATACAATTGCTTTGCTCGCCATGGCTGGTTGAAGAACGTGACGCCGAGGGTGCCGGTTGAGTCCGCGACGGTCACGTTGACCATGGTCCGGTTGCCGCGAATCCGACGAGAGTCGACACGTGTGACCTCGCCAAGAACCATGCCCTCCTCGCCTTCTCGCAAGTCGGCAATCGTGGCTTCGCGCGTCCGATCGATATATCGGCGGGGGTAATACCTCAGCAGATCCAAGACGGTGTGGACGTTTGCTTTGCGCAGCGCCTCTGCGCGTTTGGGGCCCACTCCTTTGAGGCTCGCGATATCGAGCGAGTCGAGGTCGCGGAGCGTCAGGCGCGGGCGGGGCTCGGTCGTGGAAGGTGTTTCTGGGGTCGTCACTCCACGCCGATAATAAATGGGTACAGAGGCTGTCCCCCCGAATGCACCTCAACCTCGAGATCCGGATGCGACATCGCGATCTGAGCGACGAGTGCGGAGGCTTCTGCTTCGCTCGCGTCTTCACCCACGACGACCGTGATGATCTCGTGCTCGTCGGTGGCGAGAGCATCGACGACACGGGCCGCTGCAGCGAGGGCGTCAGCTTGCACGGCGACGATCTTGCCCTGCGCGAGGCCAAGCCAGTCGCCGTCCGTGATCTCGAAGCCCTCGGCGGTGGTGTCCCGGACGGCCTTGGTGACCTCGCCCTGGACCAGATGTTCGAGCGCTTCAGCCATGGCGTCGACGTTTGCATCGAGGTCGGCCTCTGGGTCGTACGACACCAGGGCCGCCATCCCGCCGACGATGCTGCGGGTGGGAACGACGCTCACGTTCTTCGAACTTTGCGCGTCGACCTGTTCAGCGACGGGAATGATGTTCTTGTTGTTCGGAAGGATGACGACGCCATCGGCGGGAAGCGATTCGACTGCGGCGAGGAGCTCAGCTGTCGATGGGTTCATGGTTTGGCCACCGGCGACGACGTGTTGCACTCCGAAGGACCGGAAGATGTCGGCAACGCCAGCTCCGACCGACACGGCGACAACCGCGGTCGCGCATGGAGCAACGATGCCTCCAGCAGCAACGGCTGCCGCCTGCTTCACCCACTCCTGCTCCTCGACCTCTTCGAGCAGATCGGTGACTCGAATCTTGTGAGGCCGTCCAACGGCGATACCGCATTCGATCGCCGCGCCGATGTCGTCGGTGTGAACGTGACAGTTCCAAATGCCGTCGCCCCCAACGACCACGATGGAGTCACCAATGTCGTCCCACGCGGCCTTGAACTTTTCGATCGAGTCATCGGGTGCGTCGAGGAAGAACATGACCTCGTAGCGGAGGTCGGCGAGCGCTGACTGAGTGTGGTCATCGGGCCGGTCGGCGGCCATGGCTGGGATAGCTGCTCCCTCTGGCATCACGGGTGCGGGAACATCACGTCCGTCGAGCACCTGAAGCGCGGCATCGAAGAACAGAAGCAAACCCGTGCCGCCGGAGTCGACGACGCCTGCTTCGGCAAGGACGGGGAGTAGCTGCGGTGTTTTCTCGAGCGCTTCAGCCGCGCCGTCGCGCGCTGCGTTCATGACCGACAGAATCGTCGACGTATCAGCCGCTGCGGCGGCCTCTGCGGCTTCGCGCACGACGGTGAGGATCGTTCCCTCGACGGGGTTTCCGACCGCGCCATAGGCGGCGGTTGCAGCATCGGTGAGGGCTGCGGAGAACGTCGCTCCATCGACCTTGTCGTGCTCCTTCATACCTGCGGAGAGCCCGCGCAGGATCTGCGACATGATCACGCCAGAGTTGCCTCGGGCGCCCATGAGCGAGCCGTGGGACACGGCCTTGCACACATCCTCCATCGACGCTCCAGCGTCTGGGAGGTCGGCAACGACGGACTCGAGCGTGAGGGACATGTTCGTGCCGGTGTCGCCATCGGGCACGGGATAGACGTTCAGGGCGTTGATCACCGCTTTGTGGGTGACAAGCGCATCGCGGAAGGCAACAATCATGCTGCGGAACTGGTCGGCGTCGAATGCGGAAGTCATAACGGCGCAGAGGTTACTCGTGGGTAGCCGAAGACCGGAAACCGAGCCGGCTTCGGGCCAGCCGCCGAGCATCGAGAGCCCGACAGCGCTCGCACTGCGACCCCGTAAAAATCAGTCTGGCAGTAGCTCGGGGGTTTCCATATCGATCTCGGAGCCGAGGCGAATGGTCGACGCCAAGCCGGCCTCGTCGAGCTGGAAAATGACCCGCTGCCCCTGGCGCAACATGCGAAAAACCGAACCCGCAAGCGCGTTGACCGCAAGGTCGTATTCCACAAATTCGACGTCGTCCATGACAACGCCGTCTCCGGTGGCTGGATCGTACGACTGAACTACTCCCTGCATGAGCAGAGAGCCTACCGGATGATCGTCTCGCGTCGTGACGGCCCGGTGTGTCGAAATATTCCAAAGCCTGGCGCCGTAGAGACAGCGCCAGTCTTCGAGATTCGACTCAGGAGGGTCGAATTACATCTTTGGTTCGATGCCGAGCTCGGCATAACCCTTCTCGGCGAACTGCGAGCGGAAGAGGTCGCGGAGTTTTGCTGCGGCGACGTCGTACACCGCGGGGTCGTCCCACGTGTTTCGGGGGTTCAAGATGTTGGAATCGACGCCGTCGACCGCGACCGGAATGCGAAGACCCAACTGCTCTTGTACGACCGTCTCGACCGAATCGAGTTCGCCGTTCAGTGCCGCGTTCAACAGGGTACGGGTGACGCCGAGCGACATTCGTTCACCCTTGCCGTACGACCCGCCGCTCCAGCCGGTGTTCAACAGGATGCATCTGGTCTCGTGGTCGTTCATCCGTGATGCGAGCAGCTCGGCGTAGACCGCAGGCTTCTGACTCATGAATGGATCGCCAAAGCAGGCTGAGAACGCTGCTCGCGGCTCGGTGACACCAACCTCGGTTCCGGCGAGTTTGGACGTAAACCCCATCACGAAGTGGTACATGACCTCTGCGGTGTCGAGAATCGATACTGGGGGAAGCACACCGAACGCGTCGGCGGTGAGTAGCACGATCGTTTCGGGATGTGGACCTTTCGCTCCGTCAGCGACGCCCGGGTTGCAGTTCAACCCATAGGCAAAGCGGGTGTTCTCAGTGATCGATCCGTCCGTGAGGTCAAGCTCCTGCGGATCGGTTTCTTCGAGCGGTTTATCGTGCAGGGGCGGAACGTTCTCGATGAGCGTGCCCTTCATCGACATAGCTGCAGCGATGACGGGCTCATTCGTCTTGTTGAGATCGATGAGTTTCGCGTAGCAACCGTCTTCGAAGTTGGCGATGCCAGCGTCGGTCCAGACGTGCTCGTCGTCGCCGATGAGGAGGCGATCGGGGTCTGCGGACAACGTGGTCTTGCCAGTGCCGGAGAGGCCGAAAAGGATAGCCGAATCGCCGTTGGCGCCAACGTTGGCGGAGCAGTGCATTGTGAGCTGGCCTGCTTCTGGAAGCACGTAGTTCATGACCGTGAACATGGTCTTCTTGTTGATGCCGCAATAGTCGGCCCGACCAATGACGAGTGCGACGCGGTTCGCGATGTCCATGATGACGCCGCGGTCGGAGTTCGTCCCGTCCCGTTCGGGGTCGGCTCGGAACGAGGGCACGTTGACGATGGTCCAGCCAGCTTCGGGACGATCGCTGTCTTCTCGCACGTTGCTAGGGAACATGATGTTGCAGAAGTACGCATGTGTCGCGAATTCGCCGACGAAGCGATACGGCTCGGCGAATTCTGGATCCCAGCCACAGAACACGTCGGTGACGTAGAGCGTGGATTCGCGCTCGTTGAGGTGCTCGATCACGCGAGCGAGCAGGGTGTCGAACCTCTTTGGATCGAACTGGGCGAAGCCTGGCTTCCACCAGATGGTGTCGATCACCTCTGGTCGGGCGACGGCGAAGGTGTCTTTGACGGGTCGGCCAGTGCAGGTCGGGTCGCTGAAATAGACGAGCGGACCGTCGACGCCGAGCGACGTCGGGAACGCCTTTTGTTCGTTGTCGCCGCCATCGAGGCTGACGCGCCCACGGTCGTTTGCGATCGCTGCGTGGAAGAGCTCGTCTTGGCTGAGCCCTATCTGCAGATTCGGGGTCGTGAGTCCGAACTGGTTCGAGAGTTGTTGTGAGACGGTGGTCATAGTTCTCCTCATCGGCAGGTCAGAGACGATTTTCATCGCCGAAGACCCGGGCGCCGTCGTTGGTAACGGCACGCTCCTCTACTTCGTACCAAAATGTATACATCCTGAAAAGAGATTATTGGACACAATCTCATCATTAATTTTGATACCGCTGTCCGGTCTGGTGATACACGGCCACCGCGCTTACCCAAGAGGTGCCTCCCAGTGCGTCATATCTAACAGACGCCTCCCAGCGCGTCATCGGCTGATCGAATAACTTGTCCAGCGTGCATCTGTGCGATCCACAGATTCCGTATCACCGGAGAATGACCCTCTTGGCCCCACCCGAAACACGCGAAGACGAATCGCCGATAAAACCGACTCCGCTCGAGTCGTCCTTCGCCACCGGTGACGAACGCGTCCTGCGCACGGTCTACGACGTATACGGAACGTTCGTCTACTCGGTGTGTCGTCGTTCGGTCGACGAGGCTGCAGCTGCCGATATTACCCAAGAGGTGTTCATCGCTGCGTGGCGGAATCGGGAACGCTACGACACAACTCGTGGCGGGCTTGGGCCGTGGCTAGCCGGGATCACGCGCAACAAGGTCATCGACCATTTCCGCGCGCTCGCTCGCGAAGACCGGCGAGTTGACAAAGTCAAGAACACACCGCAAACCCCTCAACCGAGCGAACAGGAGCTCGAGAACCTCACCCTCCGAATGCTGCTTGTCGAAGCGATCGACGAGCTTCCGGATCGAGCTCGCAATGTCATTTCTATGGCCTTTTTCGACGATCTGACTCATGTGGAGATTGCGGCGCGGACAGGAATTCCTCTGGGCACTGTAAAGAGCGACGTCCGTCGAAGTCTCGATCGGCTACGACACCGATTGGGGTACATCCATGGCTGATCATGAAGTGGAGGAATGGGCGGCTCTCAGTAGGGCAGTGTCCGAAGCTGATCGGGTTCGCCACACCCCACCACCAGCGATTTGGGGCAACATCGCCGCATCGATTGGGATCGGCAACGACACAAACAGAAACGCTGACGACACCGATCCGATCGTTCCGCCTGAAGCGATCATCGATCTCAACACCGAGCGCAACACGAGGGCTCCAGCCTCACGACGTTCTCATCGACGCAGCCTTCTTCTCGCCGGAGCGGCCTTGGCTCTGCTGTTCGTCGTCGCGCCGTCTATAACCCGCGGAGACGACACCACCAACGACACCATCACATTCGTGGCTGAGGCGACCACATTCGTGGCTGAGGCGACGAATGTGGAGCTGCCCGAAGCGTTCGATGGTGCTGCCACCGCGACCGTAAGCGTCGACGACTCGCCAACGCTCGAGATCATCTTCGATGGCGAGCTTCCGAGCAATGAGCCAGTCGAGCTGTGGCTGATTAGGCCAGATATGTCCGGCATGCACTCACTTGGTGTCGTCGAGCCCGGCGACACCGTCTGGGACTGGCCAGCCGGTATCGACCCGAACCTCTACACACTGGTCGACCTTTCGATCGAACCCGACGATGGCAACCCAAACCACAGCGGCCGCAGCATTCTTCGAGGCGCTCTAGTCGAGATGTAGTTACATCGAGGATTGGCGCAGTGCCATAGCCTCAAGAACGCTGAGAGAAATCTCTGGGTTCTTCTTGATCATCCCGGCGAATGCGGGACGGCTCAATGCGAAGAGTCTCGCGTCGCTGGTGGCAGTAACCGAGGCATTGCGCTTCTTGCCGGTCAGGAGGGCCATCTCACCGAAGAAGTCGTTCTCGCGCAGCCGGGCAACAACGCTGCCGTCCTGTTCGACCTCAACGCCACCTTCAAGAATGAGGTAGAAAGCTGCGCCTTTCGAGCCGGCCACAACTCCCTCTTTGCCATCGGCCCACTTGATGACCTGGCCCAAGTTGGCGAGTACGAGTCGCTGCTTGAGTGATGTAGCGCTGAACAACGGAACGCGCTTCAATGCGTCCGCCAGTTGCTTGTCAGTTTCTTTGGCCATGCGACCCCCGCGTATTCGTGTTTCCGGAGAGTACTCAGCCGAGCGGCTCACGAAGAACTGAGAGCGAGGCAAAATGTTCAGACAGCGAGCGGACTCAGCAGTAACGCACGAATTGCAAGGCCCATAACGAATAGGCCACCGAGTCCGTAAAGGAGGTACCGGTATGCACTTAGGTGTCGATAGCCGATGATCAGGCCAACGCCAGCGAAGGTCAGGAAGCCATAGAACATGTGGTTCTGGTCCACGTCGACGTCGCTGAATCCAACAATGACGGCCCCGAACGCGACTTGGACCGCTACCAGCGCGTGGAACACGTGTTGAGCCATCCACATCGTTCTCGTGCGGAGCGGCTCTACCCAGTGCGCCGCCGTGGCCCATACGCCGGCGAACCCCCCGACGAAGATGACCGCCCACGCCAGCGCGTTGTGCAGCGACGTGACCGTGCTCACGCGATGGCTTTGGCGTCTCGCAACGAATGCAGCTCGATGGCTGAGAAACCCCATCGGGCCATGGCTTCATCGGTGTGTTGCCCTGCATGAGCGGGTGGACTCGGTGTGGCGGCTGGTGTCCGGCCGAATCGGGGTGCTGGGGCTGGTTGGTCGACTCCAGCGACGTTCACGAACGTTCCTCGGTCAACGTTGTGTGGATGGCGAATCGCTTCGTCTGGCTCCAGCACCGGTGCGTAACACGCATCTGCCCCCTCGAAGATGACGTCCCATTCGTCGCGTGTCTTCGATGCGATTCGAGCCTCGATGATCTGCTTTGACTCGGCCCATCGTGTCGCATCGTGCTGGTTGGGCATCGACTCGGGGTCGAGTTCAAGCCGTTCGAGGAGCTCGGCAAAAAACTGAGGTTCGATGCTGCCGATCGAGACGTACTTGTGGTCTGCGGTCTCATAGATGTCGTAGAAGTGAGCTCCGGTGTCGAGCATGTTGCCGCCGCGACCTCCGCCCCACATTCCCATGGCCCGCATGCCGTAAATCATCGATGCGAGCAGCGCCGCGCCATCGACCATCGCCGCGTCGACGACCTGGCCCATCCCTGTTGTCCGGGCGTTCGTGAGCGCTGCCATGACACCGAAGGCGAGCAACATTCCACCGCCGCCAAAGTCTCCGACGAAGTTGACCGGTGGGACGGGACGTTCATTGGCCCGGCCGATCATCGACAGTGTTCCCGAGAGCGCGATGTAGTTGATGTCGTGCCCGACGCGAGGAGCCATAGGGCCGTCCTGACCCCAACCGGTAATCCTGCCGAACACGAGCTTGGGGTTTCTCTTGATGCAGACCTCGGGACCGATGCCCAGTCGCTCGCACACGCCGGGACGAAAGCCTTCGATCAAGATGTCTGATTGATCGATCAGGCGCAGGACGGCTTCGACGCCATCGGGATGTTTGAGGTCGACGCCGATCGACTGACGATTCCGATGCAGAACGTCTGCCGGCGGAGCGTCGGGGTTCCCTCCGCGGGAAGCGCTCGCCCGGTCGACCTTGATGACGTCGGCACCCATGTCGGCGAGCATCATCGCAGCGAAGGGCCCTGGCCCGAGCCCAGCCAACTCGACGACCTTCACGCCTTCGAGCGGTCCCGGCATCAGGCGCCACCCGCTTGCGAAGCATGCATAGTGAACAGCTGAACGATCTGAGGCCATTCTGTCATCGGCAGGTCGTGGTTCATGTCGTCGATCTCGACGTAGGTGGAGTTTGGTATGACGTCGGCGGTGTGGCGACCTCTCTCCGGGTCGATCAGGGCATCTGCTCCGCCGTGAAGGACCAGGGTGGGCACGTCGAGGCGTGCGAGCGCATCTTCGCGGTCGCCCGATGCCACGATGGCGGCGTATTGGCGATCGCCCCCGCCGTTGAGTGGCGCCCGGTCGAAGTTGTCACCGCAGTAGGTGGCGTATTCGCCCGCGTCCCAGGTATCGACGGTCCCCCACACCTCTTTGCCTCGCACGCCGGCTTCTTCAGCCTCGCTTCGCGATTGGGGTTCGGTCAACATAAGACTCACGAGTTCTTCGAGTTCTTCTGCGGAGTAGTCGCGCGCTTCGAACGGGCGGGTGCTGGACATCAGCGATGTCAACGACGCGACGACCTCGGGGTGATCGATCGCCAAGGTTTGCGCGATCATCCCGCCCATCGACGCGCCGAGGATGTGAGCTGGCGACGCGGCGAAGAAGTCGAGCACCTCGACGCAATCGTCCGCCATGTCGGAAAGCGTGTACGGCTCTCTCCCGGTGAAGTTCGTCGACAGACCTACGTCGCGGTTGTCGAAGCGCATGACGAAGAATCCACGGTCGACAAACGCTTCACAGAGGGCGACCGGCCAGGAGGTCAGTTGGCTCGTCAGACCGCTGATCAGTAGCAGCGGTGGGTCGTCTGACAGCCCGAAGGACTCCGCATAGAGCGACCTACCTTCAGCTTCGACCAACGGCATCGCAAACCTCTTTCCGGGCCGTCGATCGGCTCCGTCCTCATGGCTAGAGTCTGGCCCATGTCGGAGCCGAATGGCACTACATCCGTTTGAGGAGTTCGGCTTTCTTTGCTTCGAACTCCGCGTCGGTCACGATGCCGTTGTTGCGAAGTTCGTCGAGCTTGGCGATCTGATCGGGAATGCTGGCCGCCGCTCGAGCTCCGGCGCTCGCCTGGCCAATCCGTTCCAGGCGGCGATCCTCGAACCGCTCCTTCTGGGCATAGATCTCGGCCTGCACCATGTTTGGCCTACGAATGTTGGTGAAGGTCTGACGGCCGCCCTCCCCCGCGCTTTCGATCCCGAGGTCACCCGAGCCTGCCAGGCGTTCGAATGCGGTCTGTTCGAAGAACACCGTGTTGATGCGGTCGAGCGGGATCTCGATGCCGTTCTTAGCAAATACGCCCCTGCGCGAGATCACGCGCTCGGTGGTGACCACGAACTCGGTGGTGACCCACTTCGCATAACGGATTGCGAACATGGGAAGGATTGCGAGCAGAAGCAGCCCAGCGATGATCTGGCCGGCGATCCACAGCGAGCTATCGCCACCTTTGGCGAGTAACGCCAGCCCACCGACGACCACGACGGCGAGGAGCGCGCTGATCGGCACCATCGTCCACCAATGTGGATGCATGTCGACGACGACTTCTTCGTCGTCGCTCAGAAGATCTGGAGAGAATCCCATAACCGGCGATGTTAGCGCGCAGCTCGGTCTCTGCACCGAACGTCACACCCTGTCGGTAGTGTCGTTTCGTGGACGATGCTGCCTCCGCCCAGATCCTCGCGGGCCTGAACGATGAACAACGAACTGCGGTCACCAGCGATGCTCGGGTGCTCGTCATACGTGCGGGCGCGGGCTCCGGCAAGACGCGCGTTCTGACACGCCGCATCGCCTACGGCGCAGTCAACGACCTCCTCGATCCTCGGCGAGTCCTCGCGCTCACGTTCACCCGCAAGGCGGCAGGCGAGCTAAACCATCGACTCCGCCAGCTCGGGCTTCGTCAGTCCGCCGCTGCGGGCACTTTTCACGCCATCGCGCTCGCACAACTACGCCAGAAGTGGGAGGAGCGAGGAGAGAAAGCGCCAACACTTCTCGATCGCAAGGTCGGCTTCGTAGCGCGCCTTGTCCCACGGGTGAGCGACCGAACCACTCCCCTCGATCTCGTCTCGGAAATCGAGTGGGCGAAGGCTCGGCGCATTCTTCCCGACGATTATGCCGAGGCTGCGGAAGCGAACGGTCGCAAGCCTCCAATGGAGCCCGAGCGTGTCGCCCGTGTCTATGAGGACTACGAAGCGGCGAAGGCGAAGCGAAATCTGATCGACTTCGACGACATTCTTATCATGTGTGGCCGCATGCTTCAACGGGACCGAAACGCGGCCGAGGCCTTTCGCTGGTCGTTCCGTCATGTCTTCGTCGACGAGTTCCAAGATGTGAACCCCCTGCAATTCGCGTTGCTCAAGGTCTTCATTGGCCCGGAGCCCGATCTTTGCGTCGTGGGTGATTCTCGTCAGGCGATCTATGCATGGAATGGCGCCGACTCGTCGTACCTCGACAACTTCGATGAGCACTTTCCCGGAGCGAAGTCGGTTGCGCTTCGACAGAACTATCGCTCGACGCCCGAGATTCTCCGATGCGCCTCGGCGGTACTACCTACACACGATGCGCTTGCTCCCACGCTGCCGAGCGGCCCAGCCCCGTCGATCTCCAACCACACCGACGATCGCTCCGAGGCCAAGGCGATAGCTCGCGCGCTTCGAAACAAACACACCGCAAAGACGCGGTGGCGAGATATGGCGGTTCTCGTACGAACGAACGCACAGGTCGCTCTCCTCGCCGGTGCCCTCGCCGATGCACAGGTGCCGGTTAACGCTCGCAGCGACGGAAAGCTGATCGAACGCCCTGAGGTGCTCGACGCGATCGACCAAATGCGTCGACTGGGCTTGCCGCTCTCGGCATCACTCGACGATCTAGCGCACCGACTCGCGGTCCCCGAGGAAGATGAAGATACCCATGACGATGCGGGAGTCCTACCCCAGGCTCTCGAAGGCACCGCAGAGGTGCAGCCCGGCCGTATCGAAGAGGGCTCGGAGCGACGTCAATTGCTCGAAGCGTTCATCCGCCTCGGTCGCGACCACCTGGCGGTCGACCCAAACGCATCCGTGCACTCCTTCGTCGAGGCGCTAAAGGCCGGATCGAATGAAGCCGCGACTTCGGGCGGCGACCGAGTCGATGTCACCACGTTTCACCAAGCCAAGGGTCTCGAGTGGGAGGTCGTCCACCTCGCCGGGATGGAACGAGGGTTGTCGCCAATCAGTCATGCCAAGACCGAAGACGCTGTCGAAGAGGAACACCGGCTTATCTACGTTGCGGTTACGAGAGCGAAACGAGATCTGCATCTGCATTGGGCCCAAGAACGCCGATTCGGTGACCGCGTCTCCAAACGGAGCGCATCGTCGATGCTCGACCCAATCGGTGCGGCAGCTCGAGGCGACGATCCGCGAAGCGCACGGTCTCGAAGCGCAAAGAACGCAGCGTCGGTTCGTAAAGGTTTGTCAGCTCGCAACGGCGGACCTCGTTTCAAACACGACGAGTCAGACCCCGTGTTTCAGGCGCTCAAGAAGTGGCGGCTGTCTATTGCTCGGGCGAACGATGTGCCAGCGTTCGTTGTCTTCAACGACAAAACTCTCCACGCCATTGCGAGCGACCGGCCGACGAGCAAATCGAGCCTCCTAGCGGTTTCGGGTATTGGGCCAGCGAAGGCCGAGCAGTACGGCGAGGATGTTTTGCGTCTCGTGGCCGAGGCCGACGACTAGCGCCTGCGTTCGGTTCTCGGGTCAGCCGAATACCGCGGCGAGCAGCTGTTCTTGTTCCTGTGCGTGAATCCGCGCCGAGCCTGTTGATGGGCTCCCGGACTCGTGGCGCGAGAAGCGTTGGATCTCGTGGGTGTCGCCGTGGCGTTCGTAGAGACGGCCTTTGACAAAGTTCCACGGCCCCATGTTCTCGGGTTCTTCTTGGAGCCAGCAGATTCGGGTGGCGTTCGGGTGGGCGGCCACGACGGCAGCGATCTGTTCGGCTGGCCACGGATAGAGCTGTTCGACGCGGGTGATGAGGGCCTTGGCTCCGGTTTGATCTCGACGCGCAATCGCATCGATCGCTACCTTGCCGGTCGCGAACACGAGGTCCACGACCTCGTGTGCCGCTGGAGGGTTGGGGTCGACGAGCGTCTCGTGGAAATGGCCGTCGGTCAGGGCGCTGATCGGCGAACGTGTCGTTTTGGCACGAAGGAGCGACTTGGGCGTGAACACCACGAGTGGCTTGCGTACAGCGCGGTGCATCTGACGGCGCAGGAGATGGAATAGCTGCCCGGCCGTTGTGACATTGGCAATCTGTACGTTGTCCTCGGCGGCGAGGAGCAGGAAACGTTCAACGCGGGCCGATGAGTGCTCTGGCCCTTGGCCTTCGTAGCCATGTGGGAGCAACATGACGAGGCCGGAGGTCTGACCCCATTTATCTTCCGCCGCCATGATGAACTGATCGATGACGATTTGGGCACCGTTGATGAAGTCGCCGAACTGTGCCTCCCAAAGCGTGAGGACGTCGGGACGCTCGACGGAGTACCCGTATTCGAACCCGAGGGCTGCGTACTCCGAGAGCAAGGAGTCATAGATCCACAAGTTCGAACCATTCGTGGCGTTCTCCATCGGCACGATCTCATCGCCGGTGGTGTAGTCGAACAGCGTCGAATGGCGGTGCGAGAATGTACCGCGTCTCGAATCCTGCCCAGACAGCCGAATCGAGATCCCCTCGCTGAGGAGCGTCATGTAGGCGAGTGCTTCACCGAGCGCCCAGTCGACCTGACCGTCGGCATACATGGCATCACGGTTGGCGAATTGTGATGCCAACTTGGGATGCACGGTGAAATCGTCGGGAATTCGTGACATGTCGGTGTAAACACGATCGAGTGTTTCTTTGTCAACAGCGGTGTCGGCGATTGGCAGTACCCCAACGGCGTCCGGCTGCACGGCGGCCTTCGCGTTCGGGTCGTGATCGGCCGAGCGTGTCGTGTCGAGCGCAACTTGTAGGCGTCCACGGAAGTCGTCGAGCGCCTGTTCTGCTTCTTCAACAGTGAGATCGCCGCGTTTGATGAGCGCCTCGGTGTAAAGCATGCGAACCGAACGTCGCCCTTGGATCGCGCGATACATGAGCGGCTGGGTGTAGCTCGGGTCGTCGCCTTCGTTATGGCCATGGCGGCGGTAGCCGATCATGTCGATCACGACGTCTTTCTTGAACTTCTCTCGATACTTGAAGGCCAATTCGGCGACGCGAACGCAGGCTTCGGGGTCATCGGCGTTCACATGGAAAATCGGCGCTTGGATGAGCTTGGCGACATCGGTCGAGTACTCACTCGACCTCGCTGCGTGGGGTGCGGTGGTGAACCCGAGCTGGTTGTTGATAATCAGGTGAACGGTGCCGCCGACCTTGTAACCACGGATCTGGGACAGGTTGAGGGTCTCGGTCACGACGCCCTGGCCAGCGAACGCCGCGTCACCATGAATCAGGAGTGGAAGGACTGGATAGTCGCGACCTTCCGTTCGTTCGGTGGCATCCATTTTCGCGCGCGACATACCTATCACGACGGGGTCGACGGCTTCGAGATGCGACGGGTTGGCAGCGAGGGTGACGGGGATCGAGTTCCCAGCGCGTGAGGTGAACGTGCCGGTTTGGCCGAGATGGTACTTGACGTCGCCTGAACCCTGCACCGCGTCGGCGGTGATCGCGCCTTCGAACTCCTCGAACAGTTGACTGTAGTCCTTGCCCACGATGTTTACGAGCACATTGAGGCGTCCTCGATGGGCCATTCCGATGACCACGTCGGTCATGTCGTTGTCCGCGGCGCTGCTCAGCAGTTCGTCTAGCACCGGGATGGCGCTCTCGGTGCCTTCGATCCCAAATCGCTTCTGGCCGATGTATTTGGTGCCCAGGAACTTCTCAAGCGCTTCCGCCGCGTTCAAGCGGCCGAGGATGTGCCGCTGAGATTCTTTGCTGATCTCGTAGCTCTGGCCTTCGACCTGTTCTTGTATCCAGCGCTTCTCGTTCGGATCGGCCATGTGCATGTATTCGACACCGACGGTGCGCGCGTAGGCGTCGCGCATGATCCCCAAGATGTTGGCGAGCTTCATGCGGCTGCGACCACCGCTCGCCTTCGGTCCGAGCAGATCCTGCACATAGAACTCGCGCTCAAGATCCCAGATCGTGAGGCCGTAGCTCGCCGGATCGAGCTCGGGATGCATGTTTCGTTCCATCAGGCCTAGTGGATCGAGGTTCGCAATGAGGTGACCGCGAACTCGATGCGCATTAACCAGCGAATTGACTTTGACCTGGCGCTCGACGATCGACTCCGCATCGTCGACGGGGTTCACGTCTCGGCGCCATTTGACGGCGTCGTAAGGCACGTCCATGGTTTCGAGGACACCTTCATAGAAATTGTGCTCGCCCATGATGAGGTCTTGGATCGCCTTCAGGAACATGCCGCTTTCGGCGCCTTGAATGATTCGATGGTCATACGTCGACGTGATCGTGACGACCTTTGAGATGCCGATTTCGGCGAGTTTGGCCGGATCGGCTGCGATGAACGCTGTGGGATATGCGATCGATCCGAGCCCGACGATCGCGCCTTGACCGGGCATCAACCGAGGGACTGATTGCACCGTGCCGATGCCTCCCGGGTTCGTGAGGCTGACGGTGACTCCATTGAAGTCATCGAGTGTGAGTTTGCCGTTGCGGCCTCGCCGAACGAGGTCGTCGTAGACGTCGACGAAGCCCGCGAAATCGAGCAGGTCGGCGTCTTTGATGCACGGCACCATGAGCGTTCGTTGGCCGTTCGACTTTTCGACATCGATAGCGATGCCGAGGCCAACTCGCTGGCGACGCACGATGTTGGGCTTACCGTCTGGGCCTTCGTGAAAACCGTTGTTCATTGCGGGTATGAAGTCGGCGATCGCACGAACGACGGCGTAGCCGATGATGTGGGTGAAGCTGATCTTGCCGCCGCGGGTGCGGCCGAGGTGGCCGTTGACGATCTTGCGATTCACCTCGAGTAAGCGGGCCGGCACATCACGGAAGCTTGTGGCCGTTGGTACGTGAAGGCTCGCCTCCATGTTCTCGACGATCTTGGCCGAGACTCCGCGCAGTGGTTCTGCCCCGTCGGGGAGCTGCCTTGGGCCGGGAGCGGCATGGGCTGGGGATCGTGATGGTGACGAAGCGGGAGCGCTGCCGTTTGCGGGTGCGACGCGTGCGGGGGCAGCGTTCGCTGCTGCGACCTCTTGCGCGACATGTGCTGGCGAGTCCGAGACTGGTGTCATCACCGTGCCTGAGCCTGGCCGGTACCCCACGAAGAACTCTCGCCAACTTTCGGAAACGTTCTGCGGGTTCTCGACGTACTCCCGATACATCTCGTCGATGATCCATGCGTTTGCGCCGAGGTCGACGCGTTCTGTTGAGGACACACGGGCAGCCTATTCGACGCAGCGGGGTAGATTCGGCTGCATGCGCCTGGTTACATGGAATGTCAACTCGTTAAACGTCCGACTCGAACGTGTAACCGAGTGGATCGAGCTTCTTCAACCCGACGTTCTGTGCCTGCAGGAAACAAAGTTGGGAAACGACGACTTCCCTCACGATGCGTTCAAAGCGCTCGGCTATGAGAGCGCACATCATGGTCAGGGTCAGTGGAATGGCGTGGCGATCATCTCTCGCGTGGGCCTCGATGATGTCCGTCCAGACTTTGACGATGGACGCGGCGAACCAGACCCCGATGCTCGCATTCTGTGGGCGACGTGTGGCGGTGTGCGGGTCGCGACGTGTTATGTCCCGAACGGCCGCTCGCTCGATGACGACCACTACACGTACAAGCTCGATTGGCTCGATCGTCTCGCCGCCGACCTCGACAAGAACACCGATTCGACCGACGACATCTGCGTGGTCGGCGATTTCAACGTGGCCCCAGACGATCGCGATGTATATGACCCGAAGGGTCTTGTCGGCATGACCCATACGTCGCAGCCCGAACGAGACAAGCTTGCGGCGCTCGCTACCTGGGGTCTGTCCGACACCTTCCGTGACCACCACGACGACGCCGAGTTGTACTCGTGGTGGGACTATCGCGACGGCAATTTCCACAAACGCAAGGGCATGCGCATCGATCTCATCCTCAGTTCGAGAAG
Organism: Verrucomicrobiales bacterium; assembly: GCA_047638715.1. Taxonomy (GTDB): domain Bacteria; phylum Actinomycetota; class Acidimicrobiia; order Acidimicrobiales; family SHLQ01; genus SHLQ01. Next base: position 40,212 of record JBLIMK010000002.1, on the reverse strand, counting down.
CGTGGCGGAGCGCACCGATCGGATCTTCGTCGACCGAAATGCTCGCAAGGGAAAACAACCGAGCGATCACGCGCCGGTGGTCGTCGACGTCGGGTAATCTTTCCCGATGACTCCCTCATTCTCGCTGTTGTTGGCCGCTGAGAGCCAGCTCCCGCTGACGATTGCCATAATCTTGTCATTGGGTGTTGGCGGGCAATGGCTCGCGAATCATCTGCGCATCCCGGGCGTGTTGCTCCTGCTCACTGCGGGAATTCTGGTCGGGCCAGTCTTCGGCATCATTCACCCAGAGGAAGACTTCGGAGCACAGACCCTGTTCCCGGTCGTGTCCCTCGCCGTTGGTTTGTTGCTCTATGAGGGCGGCCTCGGGCTCAAGCTCAATCGGCTCAACGATGGTCGCTCGGTGATTCTTCGCCTGGTCACCATTGGAACGCTGGTCACGTGGTTGATCGGCTGGTTCACCACACAGCTGCTGTTCGATGTGTCGACGAGCAGCGCTGCGCTGATCGGGGCGATCCTTGTCGTGTCCGGGCCGACCGTGGTGATACCGCTGCTGCACTTGGCTCGGCCCCGAGAACCAACCGGCAGCATCCTTCGCTGGGAGGGAATCGTCATCGACCCGGTGGGTGCAACGCTGGCGATCGTCGTGCTCGACGCCACGCTCAACGACTCCGAACCTGCAGAGGCCGCATTGCAGATCGGGATCACGCTCGGCGCCGGTGCGTTGGCTGGAGTTGTCGTGGCGGCCATCGCTCTTGTGGCGCTGCATTACCACTGGGTTCCTGACCACCTGCGTAATCCAGCGATGCTCTCCGCAGCGATCGTCGCGTTCGCTGCGGCGAATCAGATCGCCCCCGAAGCTGGCCTGATGGCCACCACGATGCTTGGGCTCGTGCTGGCGAATCAACATCTCGTTCCAAACCAGGGACTTACGGCGTTTAGCGAAGACGTCGGCCACCTCATCTTGGGCACGTTGTTCATCGTGTTGGGTGCCATGGTCAACCTCGACGATTTGGGCGGCGTTCTGCCTGAGGCGCTGATTCTGATTGCGGTTCTCGTGTTCGTCGCCCGTCCGCTGGCCGTGTGGCTCTCCACGATTGGATCGGGACTGCAACGCAACGACCGTCAGTTCCTTGCGTGGATGGCTCCCCGCGGAATCGTGGCCGCCTCGGTCGCCACGGTGTTCTCTCGCACGCTGATCGACGAGGGTGCCGGTGAGGTGCCCGAGCTCGTGCCGATCGTGTTCGCCACCGTGATCGTCACCGTGGCCCTCTACGGCCTCACCGCCACTTGGGTCGCCAGGAAAACTCGTGTCGCGAAGATTCAGCCGAATGGTGTGGCGCTCGTGTCCAACAGTCGGTTCGCTGTCGATCTGGCGGATTTGCTCGCGATGCAGGAGATTCCAGTCTTGGTGATCTCGACCTCGACCACGGTGCAGCGCGACGCGTTCTCGCGAGGACTGCTGGCGTACGACCGTCCCATCGATAGCCACGATCTCGATCTCACACTCGATGGAGTGGGTATCAAACAGGCGATCCTCCTCACCGACGATGAAAACTTCGCCTCGCATGCTGCACATCACCTGACCGAGCACCTCGGACGAGCGAACCTCTATCAGGTGCAGCCCGACGAAGAGGATGACGACTTCGAAATGCGCGGACGGACGGCGTTCGGGAACCTCACCTTTCACGGACTGGCCTCGGGTGCTCGGGCTGGCGGCTTTCGAATCGTCAGAGGTGCAGACCTCGCCGAGGGCGACAAAGCGCTGTTCGAAATCGGCGATGAACACACTGTTTCGCTGGTGAATGGATCGCCAAGTGCCGACGCGATCGTCATCGCCGTAACGCCCGGAGCTGAACGTCGGTGACGAAGCTCCGACGCATAGGCGCCGCTTCGAAAGTTCTTCGCTAGCCTCACCGCCATGAGTGCCCAGTACATCTACACGATGCACAAGCTGTCGAAGTTCATCCCGCCCGATCGTGACATCCTCAAAGAGGTCAGTCTGTCGTTCTTGCCAGGTGCAAAGATCGGCGTGCTCGGCGCAAACGGAGCTGGAAAGTCAACGGTGCTTCGCATCATGGCTGGACTCGACGACGACTACACCGGCGAGGCTCGGCTGACCGATGGCTTCACGGTCGGGATGCTCGAGCAGGAGCCGAAGCTCGACGACTCAAAGACCGTCCACGAGAACGTGATGGACGGCGTCGGCGAGGTAGCCGCGCTGCTCACCGAATACGACGAGGTTCTGGCCGGTTGGTCGGACCCCGATGCCGATTATGAGAAACTCGGCGATCGCCAGGCCTCCCTGGAAAAGAAGATCGAAGCTGCGAACGCGTGGGATCTCAAGCGTACGGTCGAGATAGCAAGCGATGCCCTCCGTCTCCCGCCCGGTGAGGCCGAAGTCGTCAATCTCTCGGGTGGCGAGCGTCGCCGTGTGGCGTTGGCGCGTCTGCTTCTGTCGAGCCCAGATTTGTTGCTGCTCGACGAGCCAACCAACCATCTCGACGCCGAGTCGGTCGCCTGGCTCGAGCGTTTCTTGCAGGAGTACGCAGGCACCGTCGTAGCGATTACTCATGATCGCTACTTCCTCGACAACGCAGCCGAATGGATCCTCGAGATCGACCACGGTCGCTGCTTCCCGTTCGAAGGTAACTACACCGCGTGGCTGGAGAACAAAGAATCCCGGCTCAATGCCGAGTCACGAGCCGATGCAGTTCGCAAGAGGACGATCGCTCGCGAGCTCGAATGGGTGCGCATGGCGCCCAAGGCTCGCCAATCCAAGGGCAAGGCTCGTCTTGCGGCCTACGACAACTTGGTTTCGGCGCAACGCGATGCCGAGGCGCGCGCCGCCGAACTACAGATCTCGATCCCGGCCAACAAGCGCCTCGGCGATCTCGTCATCGAGTTCGACGGAGTATCGAAGGCGTTCGGCGACAAACTACTTATCGACAATCTGTCGTTCAGCCTCCCCCCTGCCGGGATCGTTGGAATCATCGGCGCAAACGGCGCTGGAAAGACGACACTGTTCAAGATGATCACGGGCCACGAAGAGCCCGATTCTGGCAAGATCCAGATCGGCACCACAGTCGAGCTTGGGTACGTCGACCAAAGTCGCGATTCCCTCGACCCGAACGCTAATGTTTTCGACGAGATCAGTGGCGGCCACGACTTCTTGGTTCTCGGAACCCGCGAGGTGAATTCACGCTCGTACGTCGCGTCGTTCAACTTCCGCGGCGGGGACCAAACAAAGAAGGTCGGCGTTCTCTCCGGCGGCGAACGCAACCGCGTGCACCTCGCCAAGGTGCTGAAATCAGGCGCCAACGTCCTGATGCTCGATGAGCCGACAAACGACCTCGACGTCGAGACGTTGCAGGCGCTCGAAGCCGCGCTCGAAGAGTATCCCGGTTGTGCCGTCGTGATCTCTCACGATCGCTGGTTCCTCGACCGTGTGGCGACGCACATTCTCGCGTTCGAGGGTGGTTCTCAGGCTCGCTGGTTCGAGGGCAACTTCAGCGACTACGAGGCCTTCCGCAAGAAGGAACTCGGCGACTCGTCCGGACCAACCCGTATCAAGTACAAGCCACTCGCACGTTAGAGCTTTGGGCGCGGAGATTCGTTACGCGCGCGCCGCGATCATTGCGATGTTGTCTTGACCACCAGGATTGCCATCCACGCCCTTGAGCGCGAAGGTAATCACTTCGTTCACCGTCTCGAGGGGATCCATGTTGGCGCCGACCGCGATCTCCTGAATGTGCTCAGGTTGGACTGACGTCTCGGGTTGGCGATAGTGGCAGCCATCGACACCGTCGGTGAAGGCCAGGAGCAGTTCCCCGCTTCTGGCCTCGAATTCGAACGGCGATCCATCACGAAGAGAGTTCCGTCGACCAGCGCTTACAAACCGGCTGTCGTGCTCGTTGAGCGGGACGGGTATCCGATTTCGGCCCGTGATCGTGAAAGTCGAATCTCCAAAGGAGATGCCAAAACCTTTGCGTGAGGAACGGTCATACACCACTGCTAAGAGCGTCGTCTCGGAATCCGTCTGGGCTGGATCACCCTGACGAAGAAACTCGATCATCTGACCCAGGTGCTCGATGCCGGCGGGACGCACCTTTGCCCAGATCGTGTGCAGGCGGTCGAGGAGCATGTGGCTCGACTCTGGGCCGTAGTGAGCGTCGGCGACCGCCATGCCTATCCAGTCGGGGGCAGCGATCACACAGAGGCTGTCTTCGTTGTCGACCGTGCTGTCGTACTTCCACTGTTTGCTCGGCGAGTCGAGGTCGCTGCCCACAGAAATTCCTGCTGCGGCATCGGTTCCAACATTCGTGGATCCGATTGCGCCGTAGGCGCCGTAGTTCTTTCCCAAAAGTAACAGGCGGCCAAGCCGAGGATCAGGGGAGTTCATGGGAGACGGATCCTACGCTTCTGGCAATAGCGGCATGTGCATCCCGCACACATCACGGCCACCGGACTGGACGGACCGAACGATTCGGAAGAATTAGTCGACGGGCTTGCCGAACGGCTGCTTTGCCTTCTTGTAACAATCGGCATGGAAGTGCTCGACTCGAAGCCACTTGTTCCTCTCGTAGACGTTGCAGATCACCTGTTGATGTCGCAGCTTCGCCTGGAACTTCACTCGTTCGTCGCAATGCATGCAGTCGACCTGGCTGCCAGGTTCGACCAATCTGGTCACCGCACGGCTGACCTTTTTGATCTTGACGGGCTTGGTCGTTGTTGCAGTCTTTGCCATACCGACCTATCGGCAGATTGCGGTCCTCATTGAAGGTTCGCACGCCCCTTTTGGCACACCATGGCAGCATTCACTCCGACGCACCCACCAGACAATTCACGAAAGATGTATGCGTTGCTCTGACCCCAAACAGCAATTTGGGGTCAGACCCAGGTAGTTGTCAGATGGTTTGTTCGGCCTGGAGCATCTGGAGGACCATACGTGCCATTACCTCAGGGTCTCCCATATCTGGATCCAGGATGAGGTCTGGGTCGACGGGGGCTTCGTAGGGATCCGAGATACCCGTGAAGTTCTTGATCTTGCCAGCGCGAGCCAACTTGTAGAGACCCTTCGGATCGCGCGACTCAGCGATCTCGAGTGGCGTGTCCATGAACACCTCGAAGAACGGCACGTCAGCAGCCTGGTGTATCTCGCGCGCACGTTCACGGCCAGCCCGGTAAGGACTAACGAGGGGCACCAGGGCAACGACGCCCGAATCGGCGAAGAGTCGGGCGACCTCGCTCACGCGACGGACGTTCTCATTGCGATCATCTGCTGAGAAACCGAGGTCGGCGTTGATACCGAGACGGAGGTTGTCCCCGTCCAACATGTAGGTCGGCTGTTTCTGCTCGACGAGCAAACGTTCAACCTCGACAGCGACGGTCGACTTTCCAGAGCCCGACAGTCCGGTAAACCAAATCGTCGCACCGTTCAGACCAAGATTCGCCCAGCGTTCAGCGCGATCGAAGTGACCGCAGTGCCAGACGACGTTCGTTGCCTTGCTGTCGTTAGTCATCGTGGCTCGATCAGCCTGGGGACTCGCCGAGGATCATCCCTGCAGCGACCGTTGCGTTGCTGGCTTCATCGATCAGTACGAATGAACCCGTTTCGCGGTTTCGCCGGTACTCGTCAACAAAGAGCGGCAACGTCGACCGGAAGCTAATGCGACCAATCTCGTTGAGCTTGATCTCGGTGGCATCCTCGTCTCGATGCAGTGTGTTGATGTCGAGGCGGTAGTTGATGTCTTTGACCATCACTCGGCCCGCACGAGTCGTGTGTTTGATGGCGTACTTCTTCCGCGGTGAAAGCGGCTGCGTTTCGTCCATCCAGCACACCATTGCATCGATGTCTTGGCTAACGATCGGTTGGTTATTCGGGCGGCAGATCATGTCGCCACGGCTGATGTCGATCTCGTCATTGAGGCGGATCGTCACGGCCATTGGCGCGAATGCTTCGGCGACCGGACCATCGAACGTGTCAATCGACTTGATCGACGATTCGAATCCGCTCGGCAGTACCACCACGTCGTCGCCCGGCTTCAGCACTCCGCCTGCAACCGTGCCGGCGTAGCCGCGGTAGTCGTGATGTTCATCGCTCATTGGACGAATGACGTACTGCACGGGGAATCGGACATCGACCATATTGCGATCGGATGCGGTGTGGATTGTCTCGAGGTGTGTGAGTAGGGATGGCCCTTCGTACCACGGCATGTTTTCGGACTTGTCGACGACATTGTCGCCAACGAGCGCAGAAACAGGAATGAACGAGAGATCGGGTACTTCGAGACGCATGGCGAAGTCGCGGAACTCGTCTCGCACCTTGTTGAAGGCTTCTTCGCTGTAGTCGACGAGGTCCATCTTGTTGACGCAGACCACGATGTGCGGAATGCGAAGAAGCGATGCGATGAAACTGTGCCGACGGCTCTGCTCGATGACGCCGTTGCGGGCGTCGACGAGAATCAGCGCAACATCGGCGGTCGAGGCACCGGTGACCATGTTGCGGGTGTATTGGATGTGACCCGGAGTGTCGGCGATGATGAACTTGCGCTTCGGCGTCGCGAAGTAGCGGTAGGCGACATCGATGGTGATGCCCTGTTCGCGTTCGGCTCGAAGGCCATCGGTGAGCAGCGCCAAGTTGACGTACGCACTACCCATCTTCTCCGACGTTTTTTCGATGGCTTCCATCTGATCTTCAAAGATCGATTTCGTGTCGTAGAGGAGGCGACCAATTAGGGTCGACTTTCCGTCGTCGACCGAACCTGCCGTGGCAAAGCGAAGGATTTCTGACATTAGAAGTAGCCCTCTTTCTTGCGATCTTCCATCGCTGCCTCTGAAACTCGATCGTCGGCACGGGTAGCGCCTCGTTCGGTCTTGCGAGTGGCAGCCACTTCGTCGATGATCTTGTCGACCGTGTCTGCGCTGGACTCGACAGCGCCGGTGATCGTGATGTCGCCGACGGTGCGATAACGAACGAGCTCTTCGTAGACCTCTTCGCCTTCCATGCGCTCGACGAAATCATTCTCTGCGAGGAGCATGCCGTCGCGCTCAAAGACACGCCGTTTGTGAGCGAAGTAGATCGATGGGATCTCGATCTTGTCATCGGCGATGTACTGCCAAATGTCGAGCTCGGTCCAGTTCGAGATCGGGAACACACGAATGTGTTCGCCCATCTTGATTCGCCCGTTGTACAAATTCCAGAGCTCTGGGCGCTGGGCTTTTGGATCCCACTGGCCGAATTCGTCCCGGAATGAATAGACCCGCTCCTTCGCCCGAGCCTTCTCCTCATCTCGGCGAGCGCCTCCGAAGAGGGCGTCGAAGCGGTGTTCTTCGATTGCGTCGAGAAGTGTTGTTGTTTGGAGGCGGTTTCGCGATGCGCGAGCTCCGGTTTCCTCAGCGACACGACCCTTATCGATCGTGTCCTGCACGGAGGCGACGATCAGTCGAGCGCCAACCTCAGCGGTTCGCTGATCGCGGAAGTCCATGACCTCGCGAAAGTTGTGACCGGTATCGATGTGCAGGACAGGATAAGGAATCTTCGCGGGTGCGAATGCCTTCTCGGCGAGACGCAGCATCACGATCGAATCCTTGCCCCCCGAGAACATCAATGCAGGATTTTCGAACTCCGCGGCCACCTCACGCATGATGTGAATGGATTCCGCCTCGAGTTCCCTCAGATGGGATAGCTCGTACGACATGATTGAGTGCCAACTCCTCTGGACCGAACGTTCAGTGCCTTCATCGGCACGCCGATAAAGACCCTGAGGTTTCGTTTCCGTGATCTCCGACATTTCTGTCCAAAATGAATCCTAGGTTGGATACCGCTATGACAACTGTGACCCATGACGACCATCTCGAAGCCGCACGCATCGCCACCGCTGCGGGTGAACTTCTACTCTCGATCCGTGACGAAATGACGTCTCGCGGGGCTGACTCGAAGGAAATGAAGGACGAGGGTGACCAACGTTCGCACGTGTTCATTATGGAAGAACTTCGCCGAGTTCGCCCGGACGACGCGATCTTGAGCGAGGAGGGCAAAGACGGGACCGAACGGTTAACTGCCGAACGGACATGGATCGTCGATCCGGTCGACGGAACGAGAGAGTTTTCCGAGCCGCCACGAACCGATTGGGCCGTCCACGTCGCCATGGTCGTCGACGGCAAGCCGGTGGTCGGTGCCGTTGCACTGCCCTCTCTCGGAATCACCCTGTCGACCGCCGATCCAGTGCTGATGCCCGAAACTGGCGCCACTCCCCCGCGGATGATCGTCAGTCGAAGTCGCCCGCCGGCCGCAGCGCTCGCAGTGGCCGAGGACCTCGGAGCAGAACTTGTCGAGATGGGATCTGCAGGCGCCAAAGCAATGTCGGTGGTCCGTGGCGAATCCGAAATGTACGCACACTCGGGCGGTCAGTACGAATGGGATTCGTGCGCTCCGGTCGCTGTTGCACTCGCCGCCGGCCTGCACTGCAGTCGAATCGATGGCAGCGAACTGACTTACAACCATGAAGATCCCTACCTCCCCGATCTGTTGATCTGTCGACCCGAACACGCCGAGGCAGCGCTCGCTTCGCTTGCAGCGGCTACCCACAACAGCTGATTCGGCCGCTTTTGCGGCGCACGCCTTAACCCGAACGCGAAATCGCATGCGAGATGGTCGGTGTGTGACGCCTACAAGCGCTACATTTTTTCCTGCTGTGATCAACGGCGATCACACCATGACATCAAAGCGATCAACCGCGATCGTCCGAGGTGACACAACATGCCCACGAGACGGTCGAGCGACACCACCGATGGTGAACAGCTCTTTGAAACTGCGGTCGAACAATTCGACGCGGCTGCCGAGCTGATTGGACTCTCCGATCGAGTTCGTACGATCTTGCGATCTCCAAAGAACGAGATCATCGTCAACTTCCCTGTCGAGATGGATGACGGCGAACTTCGCGTTTTCCGCGGGTACCGCGTCCAACACAACGACGTTCTTGGCCCTTTCAAGGGTGGGCTGCGGTTCGCTCCCGACGTCGATCTCGGCGAGGTCAAGGCCCTCGCGATGTGGATGACCTGGAAGACCTCATTGTCGGGCGTGCCGTTCGGCGGAGCGAAGGGCGGCATCGCCTTCAACCCCCGCGAGCACAGCCAGCCCGAGCTCGAGCGGATCATCCGTCGTTTCACCCATGCACTTGGCTCCAACATCGGGCCTGAGCACGACATACCAGCCCCCGACATCGGCTCGAACGCGCAGGCGATGGTGTGGATGATGGACACGTACCTCCATTCCGGTGGCGGCGGAAATGACCGCCAAAACACTCGCCGTGTCGTTACCGGCAAGACGATCGAGACCGGCGGGTCGCTCGGACGCGACAAGGCAACCGGCCAGGGTGCCGCCTTCATTCTCGCTCACCATTTCGAACGGGTAGACCGAGACTTGCGAGGCACCACCGCCGCCATCCAGGGCTTCGGCAACGTCGGCGAGCACAGCGCTCGTGCACTCGCTCGGATGGGCGTTTCGCTCACGCACGTCTCGGACCACACCGGTTCGATCATGAACGGACACGGCATCGACGCTGAAGCGCTTTGGCGACACACGAGTGAAGCCGGCGGCGTGGCTGGCTTCGATGATGCCGAGGTGATCGACGTCGAAGAGTTCTTCCACGCCGACGTCGACATTCTCGTGCCGGCAGCGATCGAGAACCAGATCACGACCGATCGCGCACCCAACGTTCGGGCCAACGTCGTGCTTGAGGGCGCGAACGGCCCAACCAGCGTCGATGGCGAACGCATCCTGCTCGACCGTGGCATCGAGGTACTACCCGACGTGCTGGCGAACGCTGGCGGCGTTATCGTCTCCTACTTCGAATGGCTGCAGAACAAGATGAGCGCGCGTTGGAGACTTTCCGATGTCGACGACGAGCTGCGTCGTTATCTCTGGGAAGCCGCAGATGCGATCGAAGCGGAGAAGAAGCGCCTCGCATGCACGCGTCGAGAAGCCGCCTACGCCGTCGCCCTCAACCGCATCGGCACCGTCTTCGAACAACGCGGTATCTGGCCATAATACAAATCTCCCGCTCCTGCCTCGCTCCAGCGCTGGCGAATGAACGCTCCCCGAAGGGGACGAGAAGCTAGGGATCAGAGCCAGGCGCTCAATTCGGTTTTGCGTTCTTGCCATTCTTCGGTGGTGATGGCATACCGGAGGTGGTCCTCCCAGTTGCCGTTGATTTCGAGATAACGCTCGGCCATGCCTTCTAAGCGAATACCAAGTTTCTCCACAACGCGACGGGACGGCCTGTTGCGAGGGATGATCGCTATCTGTAGTCGGTGGAGGCGAAGCTCGCCGAACGCGAATTGCATCGCCACGACCAACGCCTCAGGCGTGTACTCCTGGCCGGCGTGTCGTTGATCGATCCAGTAGCCGACATAGGCGTTCTGGAACGGCCCCCGTTGGATCGCCGAAACGTTCATTTCCCCCGCAAGGTAGTCGCCAACGAAAATCCCAAAGCCGTAACCCGTGCCGAGCTGTCGCTCTCGTTGACGCGCCGCGCATCGTGACGAGAACGCCTGCCGGCTCTGCACAAGATCGGGCTGGCCAGCGATTCGCTGGGGCTCCCATTTCGTGAGCCATTCGTCGTTGACCATGCGAACCTCTCGCCACTGGGCGTAGTCGTCCGACGTGAGTGGACGCAGCACAAGGCGTCGCCCAATGAGTGGGACCGACCCCGGCTCTGGTGCTGAACGGATCACGGCATCTGCGACAAGATGAGCCCATCGAGAATGTCACTCTCGGAGACGAGCACGTCCTGGGCGTCGAAGTAGCGGACGATTCGGGCGAGGATACACATACCACCCACGATCGTATCGAGACGACCCTCCTCGAGTCCGGGATTGTGTATTCGATCGGCGCGCGCCTCGGTCACCAAGGTCCGATACACATCCTCGATCGCCTCTCGTGTCAGTCGGAAGTGGTGGACCTGCTCGCGGTCGTATTCGGCCAATCCGATCTCCACAGCAGCGGCGGTCGAGACGGTGCCCGCGAGCCCCACTAATTGCCGCGCGCTAAGAACCATCGGGACCTCTCGAACGACGTCATCGATATGCGCTTCGGCGACCGATAGGCAGGCCAATAGCTCTTCGGGCAGAGGCGGATCGCTCTCGATGTACTTCTCCGAGAATCGGACGCTGCCCATATCGGTCGAGAAACCGCCCTCCATGCGAGCACTGCCAATAGCGAATTCGGTCGAACCGCCGCCGATGTCGAATACCAGAAATGGGCCGTCGGCCGGATCGAGCTCGGCCGTCGCGCCAAGAAAGGAGAGCTCGGCCTCCTCCACGCCGGAGATCAACTCGGGTCTGACCCCGACCGTCTGCTCGGAGACATCGAAGAACAGGTCGCGATTCGAAGCATCGCGTGCCGCCGAGGTGGCGGTCATCCGAACACCCGCGAGTTCGTAGCGATCCATGATCGCCCGATAGCGCTGGAGCGCTCCACGCACCCGCTCGATTCCGTCATTGGACAGTCGGCCCGTCGCATCGACACCCCGACCGAGACCGGTAATCGTCATCTCTCGTTCGAAGGTCGTGGTTCCGTCACCGATAATGAGTCGGGTCGAATTCGTGCCGCAATCGATCCCGGCGTACATGGGGTTCGTCATAGTCGGACCCAGGTTAGGACCTCGCGGCCGGCGAGGCCCTGCTCTGAGCTACGCCGCTGGCCAGGTCGAAGAGTCGACTTCATGCAAATGGTCAGCAACCCACTGCCCGACCGGATCGTCGCCACCCGCGAGCCAATAGCCGTAGTGGGCGTGCAGACACTTGACGCCATTTCGCGTCCCGCCAACCCCGCCTGTTGGCCGATGCGCTGGCTGACTTGTCGCCGCGTTGAGAATGGCGTCGCGCTCTTCTCGATATCGCTCGTGGGCGGCGTTGATAACGTCGAGCCCGAGGTCGGCCTCGGCACGTCGGACTCCCTTCATTGCCTCGAGGCGTCCGACCAGCATCGACTCACGTTCTCCGCACAGCCAATACAACGTGGGCATCGGCCGTCCGTTGGCGAGGAGCGGATAGTTCTTCAACACGACCGGGTCGCCCGCATTGGTCCGGACGACTACCTCGAACGGGCCCATTGGTTCGCGACCGAGCAGAGCCGTAACCGCGAGGCGGTCGATATGACGCCCGCGGACCGCATCGAGAGCGTCGTCGGTGTCGACGTCGAGCGGACTGCCTGCGCTCGCAACCTCGGACACAAGTTCGGGCGAGCTTCGGATCAGAACCCTCGCGCCCTCGTCACCTTGGGTCGGAAGCGAATCCCACAGCGAAGCTGCAAGGCGGGTCGGTGGGCGACGCAGGCCCGCATATGTAGCGACGGCGATGCCGGAGGCATCGGCCATCCTCAGTGCATTCCAAGTCGATTGCCCAACAAGTGGCTGATCACCGAGTCCTACGACGATTGCATCGTGGCCCTTTTCGCGTGCATAGGAGACCGCAACCTGAAGGGAGTGCGACTGGCCGTCCATCCACTGAGGCGCGTGCAGCACATGCACATCGTTGGTGAGGATGTCGTCGAACGCGTCGTCGCCGACGACGACGATCACCTCGTCGAACCCCGCCCCACGAGCAGCGTCGACCGACCACAACAGAACCGGTTGGCTGTCGAGCTCGGCTCGAAGCTTGTTCGCCGTGCTCGAGAACCGCGAGCCTGCGCCAGCAGCGAGGACGACAGCCGCGATGCTCACCGCACAACTCCAGGACCGATGGCCAACCCGGTAGGGTCATCGCCGTGGACCAGCCAGACCTGACGTTCAACCCTCCCGCGTTTCGAGCCATCGTGCTGATGGCCGATGCAGTGCAGGTCACCGACGGAAAGCTCTTCATCCTCGGCGGCGGACTCGGCGTCATCGGTCCGCGTCCGCAACAAATTTCGGTCGCTGTGCGAATCGGAGTGCCGTGGGATCAAGCGAACGTCAAGCATCAATGGCGGCTCGACCTCACCGATGAAGATGGCCATGCGGTCATCGTCCGTGAAAAAGCCATCAGCCTGAACGGACAGTTCGAGGCCGGCCGACCAGCGGGTGTGGCGCCGGGGAGCGAACTTTGGGTTCCGCTCGGGATCAACTTTGGTGCACTCCCGCTTCCCAGAGGCAAACGCTTCATGTGGACGCTCTACATCAACGATGCAAGCTTCGAACACTGGACTGCATCCTTCTCCGTTCGACCTTAACGCCGTCATTGGTGGATCGAGATCATCGGTGGATTGGACCGTCGGCGTCCCTGAGCGCTGGCACGATCCGGCCGGTTCGCAATGCAATAATCTCCGCGACGATCGAAACAGCTGTCTCCTCGGGGGTACGACCTCCGAGATCGATGCCGATCGGTGAACGGAGGCGCTCGAGTTCCTCGCTCGTGACTCCGGCATCGATCAGGCGCTTCGTCCGATCGTCGTGGGTCCGACGTGATCCCATGACACCGATGTAGCCCACCTCGGTCAGAAGCGCGGATGTGATCGCTGGAATATCGAACTTCGCGTCGTGGGTAAGCACGGCGATGGCGTCGCGTTCACGAAGCATCGGTCCAACCTCGTCGAGCAAACGATTCGGCCAATCGACCACCACATCGTCCGCGAACGGAAACCGCTTTTTCGTCGCGAACATCGGCCGAGCGTCACACACGGTCACTCGATACCCGAGGAACTTGGCCACGCGCGCCAACGCCGCGGTGAAGTCGACCGCACCGAAGATCAGCATCTGGGGCGGCGGGGCGAAGCTCTCGATGAACACCGAAACATCGTCTGCCCGCGCTTGCCCCTGGGCGCCGTAACGACGAATACCGGTACGACCTGCCGCGAGCTCACCGAGCACGTCGCGCGACACGACCCGATCGAGATCATCGTCGCCGAGCGATCCATCCGTGTTGTCGGGACCGACCAGCATCTTGGCTCCGAGATGTGGTCCCTCGATCACCGTGGCGAGTGCGATCGGTGCCTCGGCCCGAATGGCATCGCGCAACATGGCGAAGAGCGGCGTGTCCGTCACAGGGCTACCAATCCAGCGGTTCGATGAAGAGGTGAATCGTTCCACCGCACGTGAGGCCGACAGCGAAAGCCTCGTCATCGGAGTACCCAAAGGTGACCGTTCGTCGATCGCGCGACTCAATGACGTCCAATGCTTCGGTGACGACAGCCCCCTCGACACATCCGCCCGAGACCGACCCTGCGACCTCGCCGTCTTCGTTCACGGCCATGGCCGCGCCCGGGAGTCGGGGCCCCGAGCCATCGAGATCGACCACCCGCGCCACGGCGATTGCCTTGCCCTGGCGTTGCCAGCGATCGAGATCGTTCAGAAGCTCTTTCATCGTGATGTGAGAGTAGCGCCAGATCGCTGAACCCTCACGCCCCAATCGATTCAGCCAGCGTCTCTAAGGAGTCGAGACAATGACCCTCGAGGAAGGTGTCGATGTGCGGCATCGCCGCTGCCATCCCACGTGCAATCGGTTCGTAGCCTGGACTCGCTTTCAGCGGATTCACCCAGACGACTCGATGCGCCGCTCGGTGAAGCCGCTCCATTTCGCTCGACATTCTCTCGGGCTCGCCCCGGTCCCAGCCGTCGGAGAGGATCACGACGATCGCTCCGCGGGCCATGCCGCGCAGGCCCCATTCGTCGTTGAATGTTCCTATCGCCTCACCGAGACGCGTGCCTCCAGACCAATCGACCACCGACTCGGCGGCCGCAACAACGGCTTCGTCCACGTCGTGCGAGCCGAGCTGGCGGGTCATGCGGGTCAGCCGTGTCCCGAGCCCGAAGACCTCGACCCGACCTCGACCGACCACCGCCGCGTGCGCGAATCGAATCAGCACCCGCGCATAAGGCTCCATTGAGCCACTCACGTCGAGCAGCAAGATCAGACGTCGAGTCCGGGTGCTCGTCGTTGTCTTGCGCAACTCGAGCGCTTCGCCGCCGGTCTTCATCGCAGCGCGCACCGTTCGCCGCAGATCTTGGCGATCCCCCGCCGATGAGGTCACGCGGCGCCGTGACGACCGCTGCGACGGCCGCAGTCGCATCTTGTTCATTATCTTCTGCGCTTCGTAGAGCTCCTCGCGCGTGAAATCGGCAAAGTCCTTCTCGCCGAGCACCTCGGCTGCGCTGTATCGCAGAGCCAGCACGTCGTCATCGGTTCCGTCGCCCTCACCGTCTCCGTCGTCGGTGCCGATCGCAGCCGTTTCGGGTTCATCCTCAAAACGAACCTTGAAACCCGTGCCGTTTCGGTGGAAGAAGGCCAAGAACATGGCGTCGTACATCGCGATGTCTTCGGGACGGCTGACAAGCGTTGCCCGGCCCGCCCAATAGACATCGTCACCGTTCGACAAACCCAGCACTCGAAGCGCTTGAGTGAATCGCATGGACATGCTGATCGGAACGGTCAACCCGCCGGAGCGAAGGCAATGCACAAACCCCGCGGTGAGTCGCTCTAGCGACGGAACGGATTCGACCAACGCGTCGGCGCCCTCTGCGTTCATGCGCTCAGGGCGGAGCTCATGCGCCGAGCGCGATCTCGATCACACTCTCGATGCCCGCACGACGGGCTCGTTCTTGATCTTCTCGATACTTCAGCAACGCTCCGAGGGTTGCGTCGACGCCGGCTTCGGTGAGCTCGGTCTCCGAAAGCAGATGCAATGCGTTTGCCCAATCGAGCGTTTCGGCGATTCCCGGCGGCTTGTACATTCCCATCTCGCGAAACTGTGCTGTGGCCGACGCGACTTGGCGAGCGAGCACAGACGGAACCGCTGGCGCTTTCAACTCGATGATCGAAACCTCGCGCTCGAAATCGGGATGCTCCACCCAGTGGTAGAGCGCTCGACGCTTCAGCGCATCGTGGACGTCACGGGTGCGGTTCGACGTGATGATGACGATCGGCGGTGTATTGGCGCGGAACATGCCAAGCTCGGGCACAGTAACCGAATAGTCCGACAGCGCTTCGAGAAGAAAGGCCTCGAACTCGTCGTCGGCGCGGTCGATCTCGTCGATTAGCAGCACGGGCGGAATGTCGCTCCGGTAATCGATCGCCTGCAACAACGGCCGCCGAATGAGGAATCGGTTGGTGAAGAGCTCGTCTTCCAAGTCCTCCGATGCCGCTCGCTCCGCTTCGCCCGTGGCCTCAGCAGTGCGGAGGTGAAGAAGCTGGCGTGTGTAGTTCCACTCGTACAAGGCCTGCGATACGTCGATGCCCTCGTAACACTGCAGCCGGATGAGCTCAGCGCCCGTGATAGCAGCGATCACCTTCGCAACTTCGGTCTTGCCAACCCCAGCGTCGCCTTCGAGCAACAGCGGGCGCTCGAGCTCGGCTGCGAGGAAAATCGATGTCGCGAGTCCTCGGTCGGCGAGATATTTATGATCGGAAAGCCGTTCGAGGACAACTTCAACCGACGATAACTCGCTGCGACCCATGGCCGAAGACTAGAGCGGATGCGAGTGTGTTACTCGCCCGGGGGAAGGATGAGATAGCTCTCTTCGTTCGGAAACACCATCTTGAATTTCTCACGAGCTTCGCGTTCGATCTCTTCATCGCTTTCGAGGCGCTGCACGCGTGCTTCGAGCGTCGCATTCTGGGCTTCGAGGTCGGCGAGTTCACCTTCGGCGTCTCGAAGCTCGGTTCGTTGTTCGACATAACTCCCGGTAGGAAAGACTCCAAAGACAAAGACGGCCAAGATCACCACACCGAGGACTGCCCTGGCCGCGAGTTTCGTGAGCGTCTTTAGAATCGGCCGCGGCCCATCGACCTCTTCACGGCGAGGCGTAGGCCTCGTCGTCTGTGGTCGACCAGCACGGGCACGACCACTGACCAGCTCGTGAGGTTGTGCGGTACGACGCCGAGGGCCGGGTGCAGTACGCGTCGCGGCGCCTCTTGCAGTCCGGCGTTGTGGGTTTGTCACTGGCCCGCCAGCGCCGAGGCGCCGGGATAGACAGCGGCTTCACCGAGATCGGCCTCGATGCGGATCAATTGGTTGTATTTCGCGACGCGGTCCGACCTCGCCGGCGCACCGGTCTTGATCTGCCCGGTGTTGAGCGCAACCGCCAGGTCAGCGATCGTTGCGTCCTCTGTTTCCCCGGACCGGTGCGACATGACCGAGGTGTACCCGTTGGCCGTCGCAAGACCGACCGCGTCGAGCGTTTCGGTGAGCGAACCAATCTGGTTCACCTTGACGAGAATCGAGTTCGCGATTCCGTTGTCGATGCCTCGTTGGAGGCGAGTGCTATTCGTGACGAAGAGGTCATCGCCGACCAGTTGCAGCCGGTGGCCAACCGATTCGGTAAGCGTCGCCCATCCATCCCAGTCTTCTTCATCGAGGCCATCCTCGATCGAAACGATCGGATACTTCTCGGAGAGGTCGGTGAGATAGCTGGCCATCTCAGTCGGTGTGAGGCTGCGACCTTCGCCCGCGAGCTCATATTTCCCATCCTTGAAGAACTCCGACGCAGCGACGTCCATCGTGAGCGCGATGTCATCGCCCGGGCGAAGTCCAACTTTTTCGATGGCCTCGACGATCAACTGCAGTGCTTCTTCATTCGAGCCAAGGTTCGGGGCGAAGCCGCCCTCGTCGCCAATAGCGGTCGACAGACCGCGCTCATGGAGAACCGCCTTCAGGGTGTGATAGGTCTCGATGCCCCAGCGAAGGCCTTCGGAGAACGTCGACGCACCGACGGGCATCAACATGAATTCTTGAAGATCGACGTTGTTGTCCGCGTGCTCACCACCGTTCAAGACGTTCATCATCGGAACCGGCAGGACGTGGGCGTTCGGGCCGCCGATATATCGATACAGAGGTAGTCCAACGTCGGCCGCGGCTGCGTGGGCGGCGGCAAGCGATATTCCGAGGATGGCATTGGCGCCGCAACGGCCCTTGTTCGGGGTTCCGTCGGCCTCATTCATCGCGGCGTCGATATCTCGCTGCGAGGTGACCTCGAGGCCGATCACCGCATCGGCGAGATCGGTGTTGACGAATCCGACAGCGGTGAGAACACCCTTGCCCATGTAACGGTCGCCACCGTCTCGCAACTCAACGGCCTCAAACTTGCCCGTCGAAGCCCCGCTCGGCACCAAGGCTCGCCCGGTCGCACCTGAGTCCGTCGTGACGACGACCTCAACGGTGGGGTTTCCCCTCGAGTCGATGACTTCAATTCCGGCTACTGACTCGATCGTCGACACATCTGCTCCCTAGTGACCGTTCAAACGATCGGTTCGTCCGAGGCGGACGAGCACCGTCCGTCTATGACCAGGACGAAAACTACACGCGGAGCGTATGTAATTTGCCGATGTTCCTCCACTGGTTGCAGATAGGGAACTCTCTAGCTATCGCTCGGAACGGAGTCGCCCGTTTGTGATTTCGCCTGTGACCAGCGTTGCTGGAGTTGCTCTTGTGACTCAGAAGCGAGTGAAACGCCCTCGACCTTGGCTGTGGATTCAACGATTCGGAATCGGCGCGAGAAACGTTCCGATGCTTCCCGTAACGCGAATTCGGGGTTGATGTCGAGCATCCTCGCCACCTGGACCGCCGCATAAAGCAGGTCGCCGACCTCATGAGTTGATGGATCCTCGGTGACCTCTCCGAGTTCGTCAGCAACATCTGCCAAGGCCCATTCGAGGTCGAGGCCACTAAACCCAATTGCGGCAGCTCGATGTTGCGTCTTCAATGCGTGCATGAGCGCTGGAAGGACGGCCGGGATGCCGTCCATCACACTCGCCCGCTGCTTCTCCGCCTGCTTCGCGATCTCCCAATTCGCCACAGTCGCGTCAGGGTCGGCATCACCAAAGACATGCGGATGCCGCTCGTACAGCTTGTCGTGAATCCCCCGAGCCACGTCGGCGACGGTGAAATGCCCTTCCTCCGCGGCGAGCCGAGCGTGGAAGAACACCTGAAACAACAGATCCCCGAGCTCCTCCTCGAGATCGACGTAGCCACCTGGCTCGTCTCTCTCGACCGCGTCGATGGCCTCGAGAACCTCGTATGACTCTTCGAGAAGGTAGGGCTTGAGCGACGCGTGTGTTTGTTCGCCATCCCACGAGCACTCATCGCGGAGCCGTCGCACGAGCTCATCGAGCTGCACGAACGAAGCAGCGAGCGGCTCGGCGAGACGTGGAAGCCACAGCGAGGTGAGGTGATCGGGTGCTACGGAGCGAGCGAGTTCGGTCCACGGAACCTCAAGGACCAGCTCGGAGTCGGTGCCCAGACCCTTCAAGATCGTGACGGTAGGAGGAGCGACGTCATCAAGAGCCAAGATCACGTCGTCGAGCACGTCGGCGGAGTGGACCTGGGTGATGAGCATTGGGCCCAACCGGCCGGCAGCGTCGGTTGCAATTCGATGGGCGTCGACGATCGTGACCGCTTCGGCCATTGGGTCGATCCCAAGCGCGGTCCAGCACAGATCGGTGAACCCGAGCGCCGGTCGCACGACGGCGTCGACTCGATCATCGGCGCGTAGGAGTTCAACCGTGTGCTCGGCGACATTTGGCGACCCGGGCACCGCGTAGACGATGTGACCGCAACCGACAGCCTCGACTACCAGCCGCTCGACGATGGCTCGATACACCGCGTCGAACGTTTCGTGCTCGTCATAGAGATCGTCGAATGACCCGGCGACGGCAAGTCCGGCCGCAGCGGGATGGCGCGCTGTTCGAAGCCAAACCGGAGCCTCGCCCGCCAACAAGGCTGCCGTCTCGGTCGTTATGAGTTCGCTGCCTGCAGGACCAAGCCCAACAACGGTGACGACTGCGCGGTGCTCGGTCACCTAGCCGTTGAGAGACACGGGGTTGGCCGGAGTGACTTCGCCCAGTTCTGCGTCCCACAGTCCAACGCGCGATTCGACGTCGACAGCAAGGCCTGAATCGGACACGATCTCTACGAGACGAAGGCTGAATAGCTGCTCGTCGAGCCCCGCAGGTGGGCCATCGTCGAAGAATGTTTCCACCGGCTGATTCGAGACCCACGCATTGTCCACGATCGCGTTAAACGCCGGACTTTCGAAAGCGAGAAAGCCAAGGCCACCTTCGACGCCGACACGATCGCTGGTCTGCTCTTGCAACAGCCCACGCTCCTCGTCGGTCATGGAGACACCTTTCGAGGCGAAATAGTGTGTGGTCGCCGCGTTGCGGATGAAGATCGTCGCTATGCCACGATAATTTTCGGCGCTCAATGTAGTCGGCTGATCAGATCCGAGAGGGACGCCTCCATTGACCGCTACAACGAGGTCCGTGAGATCCTGACGGCTCAACGATCGGTCGCCGATCGACACACTGGTGCCTTCGCCGCCGGCGCATGCGCCGAGCGTAAGAACAAGAACGAGCAGAATTCCGAGACGTCGAATCACGGCCGTCATGCTACTCGTCCTCAAGGGGCACCAGATCGTTCAGGGCGGTCACGATATTCTGGGCGACGTTGCCCTTCTTCATGCCAAGCTGAAGGAACCCCCCGTCGGCTTCTTTGTAGACCGAATGTTTGTAGACGCGGTCGAGTCGAATCTGTTTCGAGGTCGGCAGGGCGAGCGGCGACATTCGCACCACGAACTCGGGGCCGCCGAAACCGGGCCCCTTCCCGACCGTGAGCTCGGTGATCCCCACCCGAATGCACGCGGCCCGAACCGCCCCAACATCGAGCAGGTTCGCTACCGGCTCGGGAAGCGGTCCGTAACGATCGAGCCACTCGGTGCGAACATCCTCGACTTCGGTCGACGTCGTGATCGCCGCGAGCCGTCGATATGCCTCGAGTCGTTGGTCTTCGGTCTCCATGTACGCGGTCGGCAAAAATGCTTTGATCGGCAGCTCGATCTTGAGCTCTTCAGCATCCTCGATGGTCTCGCCCTTGAGCTCGGACACCGCTTCGGTCACCATCTGGCAATACAGGTCGTAGCCGACGGCCGCGATGTGACCCGACTGACCCGTGCCGAGAAGGTTACCCGCACCACGAATCTCGAGATCGCGCATCGCGATCTTGAAGCCCGATCCGAGCTCGGTGGCCTCGCCGATCGTCTTCAGCCGCTCATAGGCCTGTTCGGTCAGCGACTTATCTCGCGGCACCATGAGGTAGGCATACGCCCTCTGGCCCGACCGACCCACACGACCACGCAACTGGTGCATCTGGCCGAGGCCCAGGAGGTCGGCTCGGTCGACGACGAGCGTGTTCACCGACGGCATGTCGATGCCTGATTCGATAATCGTCGTACAGACGAGCACGTCGTATTGACCATCCCAAAAGTCCAACATGATTTGCTCGAGCGAACCCTCGTCCATCTGTCCGTGAGCAATCGCGATCCGAGCCTCGGGCACCATCTCGCGAATCCTCGCAGCGGTGTGTTCGATGTCTTGGACGCGGTTGTGAACAAAGAACACCTGCCCCTCGCGAAGCAGTTCGCGGCGAATCGCCTCGGTGATCGCTCGGTCGTTCTGCTCACCGACATAGGTCAGGATCGGTTGACGCTCCGAGGGGGCCGTCGAGAGCAGCGTCATATCGCGGATCCCGGTCAGGCTCATCTCGAGCGTGCGCGGAACGGGAGTCGCCGTCAGCGTCAGCACATCGACATCGGTGCGGATCGTCTTGATCTTCTCTTTGTGTTTCACGCCAAATCGTTGCTCTTCATCCACGACGAGCAGTCCAAGATCCTTGAACGTGAGATCTGGATTCAACATCCGGTGCGTCCCGATCAGGACGTCGACCTTGCCCGCGTTGGCATCGGTGATGACCTTTTTTGCCTGCGCGTTCGTCAGGAACCGACTCAGCACCTCGACGCGCACAGGAAAACTCGCGAAACGTTCCGAGAACGTCTGGTGATGTTGTTGTGCCAAAAGCGTCGTTGGCACCAGAACCGCGACCTGCTTGTTGTCCTGCACTGCCTTAAACGCAGCGCGGATCGCAATCTCGGTCTTGCCAAAGCCAACATCGCCTACGACCAGCCGGTCCATTGGATAAGGCCGTTCCATGTCCTGTTTGACATCGATGATCGCTGTCAGTTGATCGGGCGTCTCTTCGAACGCGAACGAATCTTCGAGCTCCCGCTGAAATGGAGTGTCGAGAGCAAAGGCGAAGCCCTCGGCGGTGATGCGGCGTTGGTAGAGAACAACAAGTTCCTGCGCAATCTCGGCAACCTCGGAACGAACTTTGGCTTTGGCCTTGGCCCAGTCGCTGCCGCCCATCTTCGACAACGTCGGGCTGTCTCCACCGGTGTAGTGGCGAACAACGCCGATCTGATCCGAGGGAATGTAGAGCTTGTCGTCTCCGCGATACTCGAGCAGCAGGTAGTCGCGCTCGACGCCACCGATCGCTCGGGTAACCATCCCGGCGAATCGAGCAACGCCATGCTGTTGATGCACCACGTAGTCGCCGGGCCCAAGATCGTCGAACGTGTCCTGAGCGGTGTTCGCTCGAGCCCTCGCACGACGGTGTGTTCGCCGACGACCCGTAATATCGGACTCCGACATCACGGCGAGTTTCGTCGAGGTGAATACGGCACCTCGCTCGAGCGGAGCGACAACAATTCCAGAAGCGTCATCATCGAGCGCATCCACAACGGGTAGATGAATTCCGTTGTCAGCTAAGAGCACCGCGAGCCTCGGCGCAGTCCCAGAGCCGTCGGCACCAACGATGATCCGGAAACCGTCGCCGATGAGTCGTCGTAGCTGGGTCACCAACGGCGGCGGGTCCCCGATGGGCGACTCCCACCCAGTCGCGGCGATTACCGCTACCTCAGGACCCTCGGGCGCTGTCGTCATCGTCCACACAGGGGCATCGGTATGGGACAAGATTCGATCGAACGGCACGTGCAGGCGAGGGAACTCGTCCTCGGCGTCGCCGTCGTCATCGATTGCGCCCCACGTACGAGCGAGCGTCGTTGCGAGGTCGGCTTCCTCATCTCGAATATCTCCGGCGCGGTCTCTCAATCGGCGAGGTTCGACGAGTACGACGAGAGCATCAGACCCAACATGATCGATCAGGACCGAGTCTCGGTCGGTCAACCACGGCAACCAGGACTCCATGCCGTCGAAGAACTCGCCGTCGGCCAGACGCTCCCAGTGCTCACGGCCCCACGGCGCCGACGACACCAACGTTCGAGCTCGATCGGCAATCGCCTCGGACGCGACAACTTCTCGCGCAGCATGGATAACGACCTCGGACCGCGTCACCGTGGAACGTTGATCGTTGACACCGAACTCGGAGAGCCGCTCGACCTCGTCGCCCCACAGATCGATTCGCACGGGTGAACGCGCCGTACTTGGAAAGACGTCGATGATCGAACCACGAACTGCGAAGTGCCCCCGAGACTCGACTTGGGGCTCGCGCCGATAGCCGGCATCGACCAGCTGTCGGGCAAGGTCGCTAATGTCGACTTGATCTCCGACGCCGACGATGATCGGCTCCAAGTCGTCGATACCGGGGCCGAGTCGTTGGACGAGCGCTCGGGCCGATGACACGACGACCTTGGGGGCTCGCGCCGGGTCCTGGAGACGCCACAGAACCTCGAGACGACGGCCCATGGTCTCTACGTTCGGGCTGATCCGCTCGAAGGGCAAGGTTTCCCAAGCGGGGAACAACGCGACCGCTTCTTCGCCCAGGTACAGGGCCAGATCGGCGCGCAACCGTTCGGCTTCGGTCGATGTCGGTACAGCAACAACGACGGGCGCACGTTCGGTCTGATCAGCAATGGCGGCGAGCGACAAAGGTCGTGCGGCTTGGGGAACCGCGACCAGAGCGCTCCTCCTGCCCATAACCGATACCAGACCTGGTTCATCGAGCAAGGTCTTGAGTAACGCCCCGAGCGGCGGTGCTGTCGGATCACTCATTTGTTGAAGTCGTTCATCACGTTGTTGATGTCTTCGGACAGAAGCCGGGGCAGAACGTCGGCCGAACGTTCAATCTCGATGTCGAGCTCGACCCGATCGACCTTCCCGGGACGCCGCAGTACAAAATCGGACACGGACTGACGACCCGGGGGGCGGCCAATCCCGATGCGCAGGCGGAGAAAGTCCTGTGTGTGAAGGTGCTGCTTCATCGACTTGAGACCGTTGTGACCAGCCAAGCCCCCGCCAACCTTCAGTTTCGAGCTGCCGACCTCGAGATCGAGCTCATCGTGGATGACGAGCAGGTTCTCTATATCGGCGATGCCATACCGCTTCACAAGATCGCGAACGCTCCGTCCGGAATCGTTCATGAAGGTCTGCGGGAAGGCAACGACGACCAACTTCGATTCGATTCGAAGTTCGGCTAAGCGAGCCGCCTGCTTCGAAGGTTTCAGGGTCGCTCCGTGACGAGCCGCGAGCAGCTCAACAACACCGGCGCCGACATTGTGGCGGGTGCCGTCGTACTGATCGCCCGGGTTCCCGAGACCAACGATGAGAAGGTCGGCGGGAGTTCCCGTGCGGTCAGACGACTTACGGCCAAACATTGTGAAATCTTCGCGTCACCGGGCGACGCAAAGTCGTGATCTCGATCAGGAATCCTCGCCGGCGTCGCCCTCGGCCTCGGCCTCGGCGTCCTCGGCTGCGGCGACGCCCCCTTCGGCTTCAGTAGCTTCGGACTCTTCGTCCTCACGCATTGCTTCGAGGGTGGAGCGGGTGACGAGAGCGCTCGCGACGGTCTCTTCTGGGTCGACCTCGGTGCGAACACCAGTAGGCAGGACGAGGTCGGCCACGTGGAGCGCCTCGCCGACCTCGAGTTCGGAGATATCGATCGTGACCTCGGTCGGGATGTCGCCTGGCTTCGAATAGATGGAGAGCGAGAACAACGATTGATCGACCATGCCCGACACCTGGGTGACGTTGAGGGCGACGCCTTCGAGAATGATTGGGATCTCTACCTCGATCTCGACGTTTGCATCGAGACGGATGAAGTCGACGTGGATCACGTTGCGACGGGTTGGGTGACGTTGGATGTCTTTGACAATCGAGAGTTGCTCGTTGCCCTCGATGCTGAGCGTCAGCAGTGCGTTGACGCCGGCATCGGTCGTCAGCGCCTTGCGAAGCAATGGCCATTCGACGGCAACCGAAACTGGGTCTTGGCCGAGGCCGTAGACAGTTCCGGGGACCATGCCCTCGGCGCGCAATCGGCGGCTCGATCGGGTTCCGGTCGTTCGACCAGTGTGTGCGGTGAGAAGTAGCTCGCTCATGGCGCCATCCTTCGTCTAGTAGGTTTTTTGGACTTACGAATGTTAGCTGCTGTTCTCGACACTTCCGGCCGAGACCCGCTGAAACCTAAGAATGATTGTTGCCGTCGAAGATCTCAGAGACGGTCGTGTCCATGAAGACTGCTTCGATCGCCCGAGCGAGGATGCCAGAAACCGACAGAACAACAAGTTTGTCGAATTGTTTTTCGGTTCCGAGTGGGAGCGTGTCGGTCACGATGACCTTCTCGATCGTTGAGTTCTTCAGGCGATCGACAGCGGGACCGGACAGAACCGGATGTGTCGTGGCCGCAATAACCGAGCGGGCACCCTTCTCGGTGAGCTGCTCTGCTGCTGCCACGATCGTTCCACCGGTATCGATCATGTCATCGATAACGACACAGATCTTGCCGGCGACCTCGCCAACAACATCTTTTGCCTCGACGGTGTTCTTTAGTCCAGCGACGCGTCTTTTGTGCACGATTGCAAGCGACGCACCGAGTTGGTTCGCGTACCGCTCGGCGACCTTCACACGCCCTGCGTCTGGCGACACGACGACGAGGTCATCAATGCCGAGCGAGCGCAAGTAGTCGACGAGTACCGGCATTGCGGTGAGATGGTCGACAGGACCATCGAAGAAACCTTGAATCTGGCCTGAATGGAGATCGACGCTGACCAAACGGTCCGCGCCTGCAGCCTTGAACATGTTGGCCACGAGCTTGGCCGTTATTGGTTCACGGCCAGCTGACTTGCGGTCCTGGCGTCCGTATCCATAAAAGGGAGCAACGACGGTGATTCGTTTCGCCGATGCACGAGTAGCCGCATCGACCATCACGAGATGCTCGATGATCGAATCGTTTATCGTGCCATCTTCCCAAGCCGAGTGCGTGTTGATGATGAATACATCGGCGCCGCGTACCGAAGTCGCGAAACGGCAGTGGATCTCGCCGTTCGCAAACTCCGCGATATTCGCATCTCCGAGCTCAACCCCGAGCCAAGCCGCTACATCTTCGGCGAGAGCGGTGCTGTTGCGTCCCGCGAACAGCGCCAATTTCTTCTTCGTTACTTGCTCCATAGGCCCCTCAATGCTCCGTCCAATTGGACGATACCGGGCGCGTTAGCGAGTGGCGGAACCCAGGACCGAAAAGGGCGGAACTTGTTCTCTTGCAGCAACTTCAGCCTCATAAACAACACTATGTGGCACGATCGCCCCGGTGCCTATCGAAGCGTTCACCAGGTGCGTATTTGGCCCGATGATCGCTCCATCGGCGACGACGGTCGTCCCTTCGACAACCGATCCAGGAAGGATTTGTACTCCCTGGCCGAGTACCACCGTCGCGTCGATCGAGACTTGTCGAGGATCGGGCATGACCGCGCCTCGGTCGATCCACGAAGTGATTATGCGATCTCGGAGTTCGATTTCGATTGGTGTTCGAGACGCCGACGACCAGATCGTGCCGAGAGGCTCGTGTCGAGAAACGACCGTGACCTTGTGACCGAGCTCCTCGAGAACGCCAGCGATCTGGGACAGCGGCGCGCCGGTCTGCCATGGCGTCATCGCCACACGTCGAAGCGCCGGTGCCAGAAGCGATGCCCGCACACACAAAACTCCGACGTCGCTGATGGGCGCGTCCACAATCGACGTAACCCGTCCTTCGTCGTCTCGAACGATGATCGGTTCGGTTTCGATGTCCTCACCCGAGGGTCCGCCTATGAGCGTGGCTGCTGAGTTGCTGTCGAGGTGATTGTCGATGAGCGCCCGCAACTCGGCCGGATCGATATGGGGGGCTTCGGCTGGCAAGATGAGAACGTGCACTGCGTCTCGCAAGGTGAGCTCGGAGCCGAGGCGCTCGATCGCGAACGCCATCGATTCAGCCAAGTCGCTTCCGGGCGTTACGAACTCGATGAGCGCGTCGTCAGCTCGTGCATAGAGCTCGGACCGGGTTGTGGCCATTGGCTCGTCGGCGAGGATCCCGATTCGGCGAACGGATGCTCCCAGCGCTGCGTCGACGATCCATCCAAGGATCGATTTTCCGGCTATCGGAGCGAAAGGGTCGGCGGCACCCGACGGTGACTTTGCGTCCCTCGCAGGCTGCGTTGGCACGATCAACGCGACGATCTGAGTCCGGTCCATGCCCCATTGTTAGCAAACAGCTGCAGGCAGAGGCATGATCCGAGCGATCCCGCCCATGGGCCCGCAGTGCAACCGGGTCCTATGTAGACCGGGTCCTCTTTATGTTGTGTCCCATGAATTTGCTGGCCGAGCAGGGATTGAACCTGCGACCTCCTGAATCAAAATCAGGCGTTCTACCAACTGAACTATCGGCCAAGGGTTACTTGTCAGGTTAGCGGCATCGAGCGAGCCGCGCGCTGGCGCGGAAAAGGCCCGCAGCGCGGGCCCTGTCCAACAGATTGTGCGCTAACGAAGAGTTAGCGACCGCGTTGACGTTGTGCTCGAGTTCGCTTCAACATCTTGCGGTGCTTCTTCTTGCGCATGCGCTTGCGGCGCTTTTTAATAAGAGATCCCATAACGAATTCGCACGATAGCGCCGTTGCCCTCATCCACCGACATCTTGTCGAACCTTTATTCTGCCAAGACTGCTTTGTCGCTCTCCGCTGGGAGCGTTCGCAGCACCATTCCTGCGTCTGGGAAGGCACCGTTTACGAACCATGAGCTTCCGCTTCCCGCAAGGCGGGGCCTGAGTCCCGTTGCGCCGCCGAGCGCGTCGCGGGACTCAGCGAGTCGGGGGGCCACCTGAAGCGCCGCCAGCTCGAGATCGTTGCCGTGCTCCCCGCTCGGTCCTCCGAGCTCGTCCCACTTGCGGTAGACGGCTGGGGTCGAGCAGTGAATGTCTGGGGTTACGACCGTGAAGTGCTCATCGATGTACGGCAGCGGTTCCACAATCTCGCCTATCCCTTGAACGCGTGCCCGTCCGCCCAAGAGACAAAACGCGACGTCAGCACCGATCGTTGCCGCCGCGCTCAAATCGGTGAACCCGGCCCATCGCAGAATCGCAGCTGCGTCAGCTGAGCCGCCACCCAAACCAGCGCCCGCCGGAATCCTCTTTCGCAGTAGGACCCCGGCATCGACCTCAGCGAGTTCGAGCGCACGCGTCACCAAGTTGTCCGAGAGATCTAACTCCACTCCCCCATCGGCGAGCGCGCCTCCACCGTCAGCCAGCTGAAGCCCTGATCCAGTTCCATCGATCGTGAGCTCATCAAAGAGATCGAGCGTGACCATCTCCGCGTCGATGAGATGCATACCATCGCAGCGCACTCCCGTCACTCGAAGCGTCTTGGTCAGCTTCGCTGGTGCGAGGACGCGAGAACCCTTTCCGGGCGCCGTCATGACCCTACGGCCGACGCAATTCTCACCCATGCCGCGAGATCGAGTTGCTCGGCACGTGCGGTCGGGTCGACATCGATCGCGACGAGCTGTGCTTCGCTCAACAAGGGGTTGAGGGAACGACGGAGCATCTTGCGGCGCTGCCCGAAGCCCGCGCGAACAACCAGCGCTAGGCGCTCGTGGGCAATCGGCGGAGGTCCAGGTCGACGAACAAAACGCACGACGGCCGACTGGACCTTCGGTTTCGGTACGAACACCGACGGCGGAACGGTCGCCACGACCGCGACGTCTGCGTGCAGGGCCGCCATCACGGAAGGAATCCCATAGATCTTCGAGCCGGGGGCCGCAGCAAATCGCTCACCGACTTCGCTCTGCACCAGGACGGTGATCGTCTCGACGATCGGCACGTCTGCGAGTAGATCGAGGACCAACGTGGTGCCGATGTTGTACGGAAGATTCGCGACGACATGCACCGGCCCTTCATGATCGCCGACCAGCTCGCCCCAGTCGATCGTCTGGGCGTCGGCTTCGATGATGGTTGCTGCATCGCCCACGACTGCGGCAGCGACAACCGCCAGACCAGCGTCGAGCTCGATCGCGACCACCGCAGCACCGGTCTCGATGAGCGCGAGTGTGAGCGAACCGAGGCCGGGACCGATCTCCACCACGAGATCTCCTTCGCCGACCTGCGCGAGCTCGGCTATTCGGCGCACCGTGTTTGGATCAGCCACGAAGTTCTGACCGAGCTCGCGCCGCGCCGCAAGACCATGTTCGTCAAGCAATTCGTAGATGGCGGGTCGGCTATGGGTCACCGAAGACGTTCTACAACAAGTTCTTGCCGCAGATGGGCCATTGATCCCAGCCGCGCATCGCATACAGGGTGTACGCCATGACGTCCTGCCATGCTGGCTCCGCATCGACTGGATCGACGGCCACCAGGTGCACCCAGTGGATCCCAGCGACCCAATCCCAGGTCTGCTGGGAGAATTGATAGGCGCCGCGATACAAACCGGTCGGACTTATTGCCCGGTAATTGTGGGTCGACTCGCACTTGCGAACCGCGTCCCATTGCGCGGCGGTTGGGCCATCGGCGGGAGGAGGAACACGGCCGTTCACCTGCGGTGGGGCAGCTGGCCCCTTGGGTTCCTCGGGGTCGGGCTCGATGACCGGTGGATCGACGGGATCTGGATTTGGGTCGACGGGCTCTTCGGAATCGGGGTCGACCGGATCAGGATCGACGGGCTCTTCGGAATCGGGGTCGACCGGATCAGGATCGACCGGATCGAGATCGACAGGAGGTTCCGGATCTGGAGTATTGACGATCGGAAGAAGCGAGTAATCGGTGTTGAGCTGAGGACCGGTCAGAATTTTTCCGAGACGTCCATCGGCGACGGCTTCGGCGCGAGCTGCGCCCCAGGCGCCAGCCTGAGCGGCGAGCCGGGTCACATCGGGGCTGACCTCTGTATCGACCTGAACAATTTCCACCGCATTCGGCGTCGCGTCCGCCTCATCGAAGTCTTCGGAAGAGACATCGTCGTCTACGGGCGCGGCAAGTTGCTCGTCAACGGCGGGCTTGTCCTCGGTGACAACTCCTTCAGCCGGAGCTGGGGAATCGACAATGAAAAAAGGAATTGCTAAGACCGCGACGAGACCAGCGAGCGCAACTCGCCAGCGTTCGTTCACCTTCCGTGGAGTCAGGATCCAGCCCCTTCACTTGCCAGCAATTACAGACACGCGAACAGACAGTGCCCGTCCGCGAGAAGCAACACGCTAGGAAACCTTCGTGAACTATGCAACCTGGAGCGGACCAGCCACCTCGGTGCGCACGAAATCAGCGAGATGAAAGCCCATAGAATTTCGTTGCGCGCGCGGAGGTCGCCTCGGCCAACTCGGCAACCGACACACCAAGAATGTCGGCAACAGCTTCGCCGACATGCACCACATTCGCAGGTTGGTTCTTCTTCCCACGGTGAGGAACCGGAGCGAGGTAGGGCGAATCGGTCTCGACCATCAAACGATCGATCGGACATATCGCCACCGCTTCACGCAAATCCTCCGCGGTTTTGAACGTGACGATTCCACTCACCGACACGATGATGTTGCGATCGAGGCCGAGCTTGGCTTCCTCTGGTCCGCCGGTGAAGCAATGAAACACCGTGCGCTCAGGAACGCCTTCGACATCGAGGATGTCGAAGGTCTCCTGCCAGGCGTCTCTGGTATGGATCACAAGCGGAAGACCGTGATCGTTCGCAAGCGCGATGTGCTCGGCAAAAACAGTTCGTTGAATGTCGCGAGGGGAATAATCGTAGTGATAGTCGAGGCCGGCCTCGCCAACGGCGACAACCTTCGCTTCAGCGAGCAACTCGGACAACCCGTCGGTCCCCTCTGTCGCGTCGTGGGGATGCACCCCAACGGTCGCGAACACGCCGTCGTGACGCGCGGCGACAGCGATTGCCTCGACGGAGCGCTCATGGGTGACACCGACCGTCACCATCTGATCGACACCTGCAGCCCGCGCTGCCTCGACCCATAGATCGCCATCAGCTCCGGGGGGAATATGACAATGGTTGTCGATCCACCGCATGACTTCGCTCAACTCTTCAACCGAGGGAAAAGAGGGTCGCCGCTCGTGAGGGTGAGACCACCCGGATACCCGCCCCAGGCCGCGGCTTCCGGCAAACGCTGGTCTTGGACCGCTCCGGTCATTCCAAGGCGTTCCCACGTCGCTTGCGCAGCGGCGGGAATCGCGGGCGAGGCCAGAATCGTCACGATCCGAATCGCCTCGAGGGCATCGCCCATGACACGATCGACGTCTGCTCCGGGCTCCATCTTCCAGGGCTCGTTCGCCGCAAGGAATTCGTTGGTCTCACGTATGAGCCTCCATGTGGCATCGAGCGCTATTGGAGGCTGGCCACGATCCCACGCAGCGGCCGTCGCATCGAATGCGGCCTTGGCCTCGGCGGCCAAGGGAGAGTCGGCGGAGGGAGCGGGCGACTGCTCGCCGCACTTCTTCGCCGTGACCGTAATGACGCGCTGAACGAGATTGCCGAACTGGTTTGCGAGATCCGAGTTGTAACGAATGATCATCTGCTCATAGCTGAAATCGCTGTCGGGACCGAACGGTGGATCTCGCAGGAAGTGATACCGATAACCGTCGACACCGAATGCGGAGTAGCCAGCCTCGTCGTCGCCCTCAACGAGCTGCTTTGGCGTCACGCTGTTCAGCTTTGACTTCGACATCTTCTCGCCGCCGATGAGCAGCCACCCGTGCACGTAGTAGCTCGGGAGGTCGGTCACGCCCGCGGCCAGCAACATCGCCGGCCAGAAGATGCAATGAAAACGGATGATGTCCTTACCAATGACGTGCGTAACGTTCGGCCACCACTTCTCGAATGCGGCCTCATCGGCGTTATACCCAGCCGCGGTGGCGTAGTTGATCAAGGCGTCGTACCAAACGTAAAAGACGTGCCCCTCATCCCACGGCACGGGGATTCCCCATGAGATCGATGACCGCGAGATACTCACGTCACGCAATTCTTGGCGCAGCAGGCCGAGCACCTCGTTGCGGTAGCCATCGGGCTTCACCACGCCTTCGGTGTTTTCGAAATAGTCGAGCAGTTGGTCAGCGAATGCGCTCAATTTGAAGAAGTAGTTCTCCTCCACCATGAGTTCGGCAGGCCGGTCATGGATGCGGCAGTTTCCGTCGTTCAGCTCATCTTCGGTGTAGTAGGCCTCGCAGCCAACGCAGTAGAGGCCCTCGTACGTGTCTGAGTAGACCCAGCCGTTGTCGTACACCTTCTGCATCAATGCCTGCACCGCGGTGTGGTGTCGGGGCTCGGTCGTGCGGATGAAGTCGTCGTTCGCGATGTTGAGCAGCTTCCAAGCGTCCTGGAAACGAACGCTCGTGGAATCGGCCTGTTCGAGCGGCGTAATGCCGTTGTCCTCAGCGGTTCGCTGAATCTTGAGGCCATGCTCGTCCGTGCCGGTGAGCATCATGGTGTCGTCACCGAGCAAACGGTGCCAGCGGGCGAAGGCGTCAGCCACCACCGTGGTGTAGGCGTGGCCAATATGGGGCGCATCGTTGACGTAGTAAATCGGTGTGGTGATATAGAACGTGCTCACCCAACCGAGCCTAAAGCGTCGGCGTGTCGTTACGCCGATGCCACTTCACGTAGCGGGGGCCACGCCGCTGCGAGCTCGGGCTCATCGGCAGCGGGATCGACCTCGACGGTGCCCGCTTGTTGCAACTCGTCGATCCTGCCCAACTGCTTTTGCAACTTGTTCGTGCGAGCGCCGCTCAACTCGCTGAAGGAATTCAGCGCGGTATTGAGGTGCTTCCCGTGCTGGGTGACTTTGTCTGAGAACTTCAGCCACTCGATCTTGAAGTCGTGTAGACAATCCATGATCTCGTCGCTGCGCTGTTCGAGCATGAAGTTGTCCATTGCCTGTCGCACGACCTGAAGCACCGCTACGAGCGTGCTTGGGCCGCAGAGCACGATCTTGGCCCGCATTGCCTCGTCCATGAGATCAGGGTCGTTCTCTTGGACAAAGCCGAAGACACTCTCGTTCGGGATGAACAACACAACGGTGTCGACCGAGTCGGCTTCCTCGTGGTAGCGGCGGTTGTCGAGCTCCTTGACGCGAGCGCGAGCATCTTTCACGAACTGTTTGCGGAACTGCTCAGCATCGCCAGCACCAGTCTGCTCAGCATCGAGGAAGTTCAGATAGTTGTCAGCCGGGAACTTCACATCCATGTGGAGGACCATCTGGCGAGGCATAAGAATCGTGAAGTCAGGCCGACCACCGGATTCGATGCCCTTCTGTGTCCGATAGTTGACGCCTTCGATCATCCCTGCGTGATTGAGGACATCCTGCGCCATCCGCTCGCCCCAGTTGCCACGTTTCTTCGTACTTCCTAGGGCGTCTCGCAGACTCCCGGTCGTCTGTTGCAGCTGTCCAGCAATCTTGGCCGTCTCCTGCAGCTGGGTAACGACCGCTCCATGTTGACCCGCCGTCTTCTCTTGGAGATCGGTCAGCATCTTCTCGATACGAAGCATCTCCGCGCGAACCTGCTGGTTCTGCTTTTCGATGATCGACGTGCTGGCGTCATACTTCTGCTCCCCGAGCAACATGTTTGCCTGGAGCTTCTCTGCGCCTTGACGAAAGCGCGCATCGAGCTGTTCTGTACCCGCGCGCATCCGCGAATCGAGCTTCGCGTCGGCGACCTCGGCAGCGCGCAGCACCGCTGCATTCACGGTGGCTTCGCGATCTCGACCGAGCGCCTCGGCAGTCGCCCCACGCTCGGCCAATGCCGCGCGTACAGCTGCCTCGACCGCACGCCCGTTCGTGGCCTCAGCCTGCCCCGCGGCCTGGCGTTGGAGGAGCCAATACAGCGATGCGAATCCGGCGGCGAGACCAACGAACAGAATGAGGGTGAGGGGAAGAAATTCCATGTGGACCACCGTACGTGTGGGGTGTGACACGACGCCGGGCGAGGCAGACTCTGACTGTGGCAGAACCGACGAAGGACACACCGATTGGAGGGCGAACTTCACTTCTCCTCGTATCGGTGACGTCGGGTCTCGTCCTGGTGCTCGAGATTCTCGCAGGGCGATTAATGGCTCCCTACGTCGGAGTCTCGCTCGACACATTCACCGGCATCATCGGAACGATCCTCGCCGGAATTGCAACAGGTGCTGCCTTCGGCGGCGGGCTCGCCGATCGTAAAGACCCGGTTCGCCTCATCGCACAGGCGCTGTTCTTCGGCGGCGGCCTGACGTGGCTCTCGATTCCCATCGTCAGCGTGCTCGGCCCAAACCTCGGATCCGGCCCCGTCGCGATCGTCCTCCTGGCAGCCTGCGCATTCTTCTTGCCCGCCGCTGCACTGAGCGGCATCGGTCCCATGGTCGCCAAGCTGGAGCTCGAATCGCTCGATCAGACCGGCTCGGTGATCGGGCGGTTGTCGGCGGCCAGCACCTTCGGCGCCCTCATCGGCACGTTTGGCACCGGATTCGTCCTCATCACATTTCTTCCAGTCCGAACGATCATCCTCATCGTGGGCGCCTTGCTCGTCCTCGGCGGGGTCATCGTGTTCATGAAGTCGGGCAGGACGCGCCCAGCCGGCCCAGAAATCGCCGTCGTCATCCTCGCCGCGCTCATCAGCCTTGTCATTGGATCGCCATGTGATCGAACCACCGACTACTACTGCATTCGAATCGTCGCCGACGCCGAAAGCGACCCCGATGGCCGACCCGGCGGGCGAAGCCTCTTCCTCGACCAACTCCGCAACGCCCACGTCGATCTCGACGACCCCGAATACCTCGACATCCGATACATGCGAATCTTCGCCGACGCGACAGAGTCGCTCGAAGATGGGCCGATCCGGGTGTTACACGTGGGCGGTGGCGGCTTCTCGCTCCCCCGCTACATTTCGGCGGTCAGACCCGGCTCCACAAACACCGTCCTGGAACTCGACGATCAACTCGTGGAAATCGCCACGGAGCATCTCGGACTCACCGACGCCGACGGCCTCGATATTCTTACCGGCGATGCTCGGCTCCATCTCGCAGACCTGCCCGACGCAGGATTCGACCTCATCGTCGGTGACGCGTACTCAGGCTCGTCGGTTCCGTGGCACCTGACAACGGTCGAGGTCGTGCGCGAGTTCGACCGGCTCCTCGATGACAACGGCCTCTACATCATGAACGTGATCGATGGCGGTGACAGTCGATTCTCGCGAGCTCAATTGGAAACGCTATCGGAAGTGTTTGACGAGCTTGGGATCGTCGAACCAACCAATGGCATCCCCGAGCGCGCCGTCAACCAGATCCTGCTCGCCTCTCACAACGCCATCTCGACGCTCGACATCGACCCCGACGATGGTCGACAGCTCAGCGCCGCAGCCACGACCGACTTTATTGGCGACGATGCACAGCTACTCACCGACAACTTCGCGCCAGCCGATCAGCTCCTGCCGTAGCTACAGCTCAATCGTGCCGGTCGATACAGCGACCGTGCTGACATAACGAGGGTCGACGACCTTGATCGTCACGTACCACTCACCGGTGCCACGGAATTGTGGTGGCACCGTCCAGCGGAACACGTTGTGCTTCGGCACCACTCCCCGAAACGCGATCTGATGCTCGCCGATCCCGTCTCCCTGACGATCGAGATAGATACGTGCGATCGTGCCGGGCTCATAGGCGAGGTCACGAAAGGCAATGTTGAAGACGTCGTTGACGGGTTTGTCGTTCTCGGTGAGCTTGATCCAATCGACCCGGAACTTGCGCGTGCCTGTGTCTTCGTGCGGATCGAATCGAAGGAGCTCGATCTGTTGGCCGTCCCATGCCGACGATGTCGCACCATTCTCGATCAGTTTCGAGGGCGGAGTGTCGTCGAGATCGACCGTGATCGTGTTCCAGCCGGGGAATACGACGATGTCTTGACTGACCCTCTTCACGCCATTGCTGGTTCGCCAGATGATGCGGGCATTCATCCCACCGCCCGGATCGGGCGACAACGAAAAGCCGCCTTCGTAGAACACCCGGGCCGAGAAGTTCGTGAATCGAGAGCCGTTGATCAGTTGATCTTGCGGGATGGTGACCCGGAATCCCGAATCGCTCTTCACCGCAGTGTTGGTCCCAACGAGCGCACCGTTGGCCAGGGTGAAGGTCATGTTGTTCAGCTGCGATTGATCGGTCCGCTGGGAAAAGTCCCACGCGTCGCTCCGCACGGCGGTGGCGTAGTCGACGCCGCCAATGGCATCGGGCTGAAGGACCCTCGGGCGAGGACGCTTGTTGATGTTGATCGTGTTGACGAGCGACCGTGCGCCTCCGACGAGTGAATAGACAAAGTACGTTCCGGGAAACATGCCGTCCGGATTGAACGTGCCGGAGCCAGAAGTTGAGATAACCCCCCAGTTGGGGTTCGCTGCACTGTTGTTTCCAGGGACGCGATCGCGGTCCCAGATCAGCTGGGTGGCCGGATTCGTGTCACGACTAGTCACCCTGATCGGTGCATTCGTTGGCTTGTAGACCCGAATCCAGTCGAGCTCGATGTTTCCCCCCGGAGCCGAAGGCGTGAAGACAAGACCGCGGATCAGGCCCGACCAGTCGACAGGTCCGCGCGCTGGTTCACGTTCAATTTCGAAGTCGTAGGTATGCCAACCTTCAAAGACGCGAACACCCTGGGCACCGCGACAAGCGTTGTCCAGCCGGCCGCAGTCGTACCAGCTGAGTTCACCCCAGGCCGCGGTCCGGCCGGTGAGACGCATCCGGATCGAGATGTGGCTGTACACGTCCGCGTTGATCGGCGTCGATTCTCCGTCCCGACCATTGGGCAGGCTCGTCCAGCTCTGCAGCAGACGAATGTTCGCCTGTGAAGCAGCCGTCCCCTTCCAGCGTCCCCCCGACATCGTGACGTTCGAGAAACCCTTATGGGACAGGCCTGCGACGTTCGGGAGGTCTCGCTCTTGGGCGTAGTCCCAGGAATCGGCCATAGACGTCGACGCGAAATCGGGAGCCTCCCGCACGAAGCGCCTCGTGAGGACCGGGCGCTTCGACTGGGCAGCTGCAACTGGCGCCACCGAGACCAACGAGGCCAGCAACGAGAATGCAACTACGAGCAGGGCAAAGCGACGACGCACAGAAAACACCTTCTCAAAAACGGCCCGCACTCACGGACAGTAGTCAAAACAACGGCAAATGTACACTTCAGCTTGAGATGTCTAGCCGTCGAGCGCTGGCCCCGAGACCCGATCTTCCCAGGTTCGCGGGAACCGGAGCATCGTCGATGTTCCCGGCATCTCACTCGGACCGAACCCCGCGGTCATCGTGATGGTGCCGTTTAGCTCCGTGGTAACAAACGTGTGCACCAGAGTCAGGCCGAGGCCTCGCGCTTCCGCGAAATCGAAGCCCTCTGGAGGACCGTGCCCGTTGTCCGACACGCTCACCATCAGATCCTCGTCATCGGTTTCAAAGGTGATGGTCACGACGCGTCCACCATCTGGATCACAGCCGGCGGGAAACGCGTGATCGACAACGTTCTGAAGAAGTTCCGTGAGCACGACGGCCAACGGCATCGACCGGATTAGCGGAAGCCGACCAGCCTCACCCTCGAGGACAAATCGAATCGGATCTTCGGGCGATTGCAAACCCTCCTCGATCAAACGGATCAGTGGACGAGCAACGTCTTCGAAAGGCGCGTCGTCACCCGCAGCGTCCTCGGACGCATCGTTGGCCAAGGTTTCGTGAACGATTGCAATCGCGCCGATACGGCGAACCGATTCGTAAAGGGCGAGCTTGCCTTCCTCGGACTCGACCCGGCGAGCCTGGAGCCGAAGTAGCGAAGAGATCGTCTGAAGATTGTTCTTCACCCGGTGATGTATTTCTCGAATGGTGGCGTCCTTCGAGAGCAACAATCGGTCGCGCCGCTTCAGCTCCGAGACATCGCGCATCAAGATGAACCCGCCACCGACCTCGCCATGGGTAATGAGCGGCAGACATCGAGTCGTCACCGTGACATCTCGACGTTCGAGCTCCTGAGTCACGCCCACCTTCATCGCGAATGCTGTTCGCACGAATGAATCGTCGAGGCCGAGCTCATCAACTCGATGGCCGGTCGGCGCTCGATGGATACCGAGACGGTGAAGTGCCGACACCGCGTTTGGGGATTGAAAGATAACCCGGCGATCCGAATCGAGAACAAGGAGGCCGTCACCGACCCGCGGAGCGCCATATTGCGGTTCGTTCGCTCCGATGAATGGGTAGTACCCGTCCGCGATCATTTGCATCAGCCGGTCGGAGAGATCGAGGTAGGTTTTTTCTAGCTGCAACAGATCGCGTTCCAACAACCGCCGCTCGCGCAGCACAACGCCGACTCGCTCGCCGCGCACCGAGAACGGCGCGGCAACGATCTCGGCTTGTCCATCGGGGAAATGCGGCCCGAGTTCAACGACGCTGCGTTGCAACTCGCCCGTGCGCCATGCGTCGTCGACGAGCGGACGGTTCACGGCCCGGTGCCGATCGCCGATCGGATCGTGGGTGTACATCGTCGCAGCGGTTGATGGCCGAACGTTTGCGAGAACGACGTGCACCGCTGGATCGTCGACCGAGGGCGCCAACACGAGGACATCGCCAAGCCCAAGATCCGACAACAATCCCCAGGT
The DNA here is from genome assembly GCA_047638715.1 of Verrucomicrobiales bacterium. Taxonomy (GTDB): domain Bacteria; phylum Actinomycetota; class Acidimicrobiia; order Acidimicrobiales; family SHLQ01; genus SHLQ01. The sequence goes on along the minus strand of JBLIMK010000002.1, from coordinate 1,577 downwards.
TCTAATGAGCCGTTGCATGTGCTCGACCGAAGCGGCATCGAATCCGGCGACGTGGCGGGCAATTTCGATCGGTGAAGCCATAACGTTGAAGACTAATCAGGCGCCGAGCCAGAGCAGCTCGCCAATCGCCTGCAGCCCTTCGACGTCGGTCGGAGAGTGAACGAGCCGCGGAATCGTCGTAACGGTGGACGCCGGCAGCTTCGCCAGCACGCGTCGTTGCTCATTGGCCACCTCGCATCGTTCGACTACGTATTCTGCGCCGGGCCCCAGAAGCGACGTTCCCGAGGCCGAAATCGGACTCTTTCGATTCGCCAGTACACGCTCGGCGACATCGTGAACCTTCGGGTTCCAGAAGACTTCGGGTTCCACGCCGTTGACGACAAGACCGTCAAACGTCAGGTCTCGCGTCGCCAGTGACTCGGCAAGTCCCTCGAGTTTCAACACGACGTCGTCGGATGGAGCGGTTACGGCAATGAACGCTGCGTCGTCACCAGCGAGGTCGGCGGCGACGGTCGATGTTCGATCGACCATGCCGGGAACAACTTTGTTCATCAATTGGAAGAACTCGACGACGTCTGCGAAGAACTCGGCCCCAAGAAGGCGGTCCGCTAGTGACGCAAAGGACTTCGCCGCTGCTCCACCCACGAAACTTCCGTCGCCGCCCGTAAGCCAAACGAGCAGGGAACTTCCAAAGAATTCCGAAACCCTCGCCGGGGCGTCGAAGAAGTCGAGAGCGTTCTGCGACGGCGGCGTGTCGACGATGATCAACCGGTACTCATCCGACGCGATCGCCTCGTCCAACCATGCAAGCGCTGCGTAGTCGTTGCCATGAACAAACGTATCGGCGATGCGTCGGTACACCGGGTTCGCCAATATTCGAGCCGCATCATCTGGCGCGGCCTGCGAAACCACCATTGAATCCCATGCCGGACCCGGGTCGAGCATTGCCGCAAACAACCGCGATGTACTCGTTCCCGAGCCGGGGACCCGCACTGCGTCGTTGCCAGAAATATCGATTCCGAGCGCAGCGGCAAGTCGTCGAGCGGGATCGATTGTAAGCACCAGAACATCTCCCTCGAGATGTTGGGTGGCGGCCAATCCCAACGCCGCAGACACCGTCGTCTTCCCAACGCCGCCGCTGCCGGCGACGACGGCGAGCGATCGGTCAGCGAGAAGGTCACCAAGACTCCTGGTCGTCGTGGTCACAACGACAACTCGTCTGCGATTGCTTCGCGGAGAAGAGAACGCGTGTCGTTGGACACTCCGAACTCAGGAACATGCACGACCGGGACACCGTCCGGTAGCTCCGATTGCAGGCGAGCATCGATCGCCGAGGCCACATCCGCGCGATCGAGACCCACACGAACGGCCTCCAATAGGCCCGCTGCTCCGTTGGAGAGCCGAGCGGGAGGACTCGCCAGAAGCGCTTCGAGTTCGACACGCCTCGTGTTCGCATAAAGCTGTGGACGGGTGCGGTTGACGATTACTGCTGCCAGGTTTGCTGGCGTCTCACTGTGGAGCCGGTCGACGAATTCAAGCGTCTCGGACACCGGGACTTCTTCAGCAAGAGTCACGTT
>JBLIMK010000001.1:0-109938 GCA_047638715.1 Verrucomicrobiales bacterium | reverse complement strand
GTCGAAGCAATGGTCAAACAGAAGACGGACCGACTGGTCGTGCTGTCCGCGGCCGGTGTCGATGACAGTTGGAAGCAGATTCCTTGGTCGTCGCGGCTCACATTCCGCACGATGCTGCGAAACCTGCTCGCCGACCACCACGGCCAAGAAGCCATCGTCAAGGCGAGTCCGCTCGACTGGACGATCGTACGTGCAGCAATCCTCAAGGACGACCCTCCCACTGGCACCTACACCGCAACCAACACAGGCAAAATCACCAAGATCAATCGAGCCGATGTCGCTGCGTGCCTCGTCGATCAGCTCGACGATCGGGCTAACAGCCGACGAGCGATCTCGGTTACCGCCTAGCTGCGAAAACCCTCAGCCAAAGCCCCTACAACAACCTCACGAACCGAAATCCGGCAAGCCAGACGCCGTCAACACTTCCGATCTGGGGACAGCGCACTTCGTTGGCCCGATCGAGGCGGACCAGCCGGTTCTTCGTCAGCTTCGACGTCCTGGAAGCGCATTAGGACGTTCTTCCATTGGGAACTCGTAGGTCCACTTCCCGATCGCATCAAAGGCGGGGCGGAGTGCCACACCTTTCGCAGTTGCCGCATAGCGGACCTCGCCATTCCGCTCGATGCGAGATACAACGCCTTCGTCTTCGAGTTCGGTGAGACGGGTGTCGAGCAGCCTGTCGCTCAACCCTGGGATATCGGAGCGGATCTCACCGAATCGAAGCGAGCGGTCGCCGATGATCTTGAGAATGGACCCCGTCCAACGACGGCCGATCAGCTCGAGCGCGTGTTGGAAGTGTGGGCAATAGTCACAATCGCTATCGTCCTCATCTGTCTGACCAGTCGTCATGGAACCCAAGGATAGGTGATCTCGATCCTTGGATTCCATGACCTGACGAATCTCACTAGGCCGAGATGAGCTCACGGATCTGAGCCTGTGCCTTTTGCACCTTCTCCGGATCCATCATGAGGCCAGCCGCATCGATGATCGACACGTCGGAGATGCCGAGGAAGTTCAGGAACAGCGTGATGTGCGGAGTCGCGAAGTCTGCAGCATCACCGATGCTCACGCCTCCCGACGCAGTGACGACGTACGCCGTCTTGCCTTCGAGGAGGCCCTTGGGACCCGTCTCGGTATAGGTGAAGGTCGTTCCTGCGCGAGCCACCAGGTCCATCCACGCCTTCACCGAAGAGGGCAATCCAAAGTTGTAGATCGGCGCACCGAGCACGATGACGTCGGCTGCAGAGAGTTCGGCGATCAGCGCATCCGCGAGCGATGCGAGCTCGGATTGATCGGCTGATCGTTCGGCTACAGGTGTTCCATTTGCGGCGAAGCTATCGGCGGTCAGCACCGGTAGCGCCGTGAGGTCGCGTTCGACGATCGTCGAGTCTGGGTGAATCGCCGTGAGGCGCTCGAGAAGCAGTTCGTTGAGGCCGCTCGTCACCGAAGCGGAGCCGCTTGCGGAGGATTCGAGCCGGAGGATGGTTGTCATAGGGGGGTTCCTTAGGAGGTTGATTGTACTTATGTAAAGTAAGTTACGTCGAGGTGGGTAATTTACTCACTAAAGGTTAGTGGTTCTGGTCACAGTGCGAGAGTGGTCCAAGCCGAGGAGTAACGTCTCGCCCAATGCAAGTAACCGGCGAGCAGCAACGTCGCTTCGACAAGGACGGCTTCGTCTTCGTCGACGACGTGCTCGACGTTGCGACCGTCACAGCGCTTCGAAGACGTTACGGCCCTCTATTCGACGGCGAATTCGATACTGGGGTGACCCCCGACGAGGTAAATTGGCGATCGAGCACAGGCGACCCAACACTCACCCGGCAGATCTGCAATGGCTGGAAAGGCGATCGTACGATCGCCTGGACGGTACTCGATGCCGGAATCGGCAAGGCGCTTGCGACATTGGCCCGCTGGTCGGGTGTGAGGCTCATACAAGACAACGTGCTGTGGAAGCCGCCGGGCGCACGCTCGCTCGGTTATCACCGAGACAATGCCTACTGCTCGTGGTTTTCGCCATCGGAGATGATCACCTGCTGGATCGCTCTCGATGACACGACCGCCGAGATGGGCTCGATGGAGTTCGCCGTTGGCTCACATCGTTGGCCGAACGAGGACGATCCGGAAACGGAATTTCACGCACCGGACGACTATCGCGCTCCGGTCAATCTTGCAGCTTCGAGGACACACACTGAGCCTTTGCACGCATACGTGGAGCTCGCTGCAGGGTCTGCCTCGTTTCACCATGGCTGGATGTGGCATGGCTCCGGGCCAAACACATCGGAAGCGCATCGACGGGCGCTCGTGATCCACTGCTCGCCGGCAGTTTCCAAGTTTGCGCCCGAGCGGCTTCACGAGGGAAACGGCCCGCTCTACGGTCACTACCGCACCCCGGGATCAGCGGAGTTCCCCGAGGAGCATTTTCCAATTCTTTGGCATGAGAGCGGTTACCGGTCGCCGGACATTGGTGCTTGAGCAAAGCTGTCGTGAAAACTGCAGCGGTTTTGCTCGGGGTTGACTTGTTTTGATCTCGACCGTAGTTTACATATACGTTAATTAACCAATACGTAAACTATGACATCAACCCTCCACCACCCAACCGACGACGAACGTCTCACCGAAACCTTTGCGGCGCTCGCCAACTCGACCCGTCGCGCCATCCTGGAGCGTCTCGCTGAGGGCGAAGCGACCGTGAACGAACTCGCCCAACCGTTCGCGATGACCCTTCCCGCGATCTCGCGCCACATCAAGGTCCTCGAACGGGCCGGCCTAGTAGCGCAAACCCAACGGGCTCAATACCGCCCATGCAAATTCGACGCCACTCCCCTGCAGGACGTGTCGAGCTGGGCTGAACAACATCTCGCCGTCTGGGAGTCGAGTTTCGACCGGATGGATGAGTATCTCCTGCAACTACAAACAGAACCAAGGGACGGAGCACCCAAAAAATGAGCGAAACAGCCAGCACCCCAGAATGGGCCGTAATCGAACGCACCCTCGACGCACCCGTCGATCTCATCTGGAAGATGTGGACCGAAGCTGACCACTTTCAGAAGTGGTACGGCCCTCAGGGCGCCAGCATCCCAGTCGCCAACATGGACGTTCGCGTCGGCGGGTCTCGGCTGATCTGCATGGAGATTACCACTCCAAACGGTGACATGCAGATGTGGTTTGCCGGCGAGTACCGAGAGGTCACGCCGACATCTCGCCTCGTGTACACCGATGCCATGGCTGATGAGAACGGCGACCTGAAGAGCGCCGCGGACATGGGGATGCCGGACGGTCACCCAATGGAGACCGAGGTCATCGTCGAACTCGAGGACCTCGGCGAAAAGACGCGAATGGTAATGACGCACGTCGGCGTTCCTGCGGGATCTCCAGGTGCTGGTGGTTGGGCGATGGCCATCGACAAACTGGCCGAATTGGTCGGTTCTGGCGACGCCTAGTCTCGATCTCACTGGGCGTTTAGCGGCTGATAAGCCAGCGTCCAGTGAGCCACATGGTCGCGCCCATTGCCAGGAAGAGAGTGCCGGGAAGCCATTGGCCGAAAGCCAGCACGAGCACGCCCAATCCGCCAATCAGCGCCGCCATGAACGACAAGAACGTCCCAATGGTGGTGGGTGTGGATGCGCCGGCGGCCGCCCACTTCGGTTGTTTCATCAGGTTGAACTCCCTCTCCAGTCGATCCTAGGCCCGTCGCAGGATCGGACGGGTGAGACACGTCGGACCACCCTCGCAAGGGATGCACAAAGCATCAGCGAGAAACGTCGAAACCTCACAGCCCGATGACCTCATAAGTTCCGCCGTTTTGGGAAACCCATCGACCGCGATGACATTTCGTGGCGATGTCGCCAGCACATTGAGGTTGAGGCCAAGACTGCGCTCAAATTCGTCCGCAGGCGCATGGAGCAACGTATACCCCATGTCGAGCATCTTCGAGTACAACGCGGTCGGCACGAGCCGCGCATAAACGAGCGCGAGGTCTGCGTCGAGCGAACTCACCACCGACATGAGATGAAGGCAGGCCTCGGGCCCGAGGTAGTACGGCAGGTCATAGGCGAGAACCTCAATCCCCCGTGGCTCCAAGATCGCCTGCAGCTGCTCGATGCCTGATTGGTTTGTGCGAAACCCTCTCCCGACGGCGAGCGTCGACTCGTCCAGCCAGAAGCAGTCACCGCCTTCCACCGTCCCTGGCGTCGAGATCGCGCCGAGAATCGGGATGTTGTTCTGGTCGTAGAACCGGCGATGCAGGTCGGCCTCTCCAGCTCGAAGCGGCTTGCCCGGTGAGAGTACGACCGCCCCGCCCGGGACGACGAACGACGGATCGTAGGTGAAGACGGAGTCGGCGAGATCGTCGTCCTCGTCGTCCATCCACAGCACCTCGGCACCCGAATCTTCAACCAGTTGAACAAAGGCTTGATATTGGGAGTTCAGTGCCTCGGGATCGACGGGCGCGGAATAGTGCCAGAGCTGTTGGTCCGCTCGCAAAATCGCCCCGGGCGCGCGCATGGCGACCCTTTGTAGCGGCTTCGACATGGAATCGACGCCGACGTTGGACTCGAATCGAGAGATCATGGCGTAAGGGTAGAGCGAAACGATCTACGCGTGACCGTCCGCACGATCCTTCATTGACGTGACGTTTCGGCCGAAGAGCAAGACATGCAGAGAACGATCGTCCAAGTGATGCAGGTCCGAATGGGCGACGTGCTTCCGGGCGACGTCGTCAACAAGAACCACGCCGATCCGCGAGGGTGGGTTCTGGTCAAGGAATTGCAGGAGCTGCCGCACGACGGGGTGGCGCTCCTTGCCGAGTCCGATCGCGACTCGATCAATGGGTTCATCAACGACATCGTGGGTGTACAGCTAGTGAAGGTTGTCGAGGTTCCCGCGCAAGCTGCTCAGGCCGCGTAACGCCGCGTTGCTGCGTGGCGAAGCAATATCCTCAAGTCGATGATTCACCATCGACGAGCCGGACGGGTCATCTTCGTCGCGCCCGACCACTCAACGTTGCTGGTTCTCGGACAAGATCCGCAAGACCTCGCCAGAGGAAGCTTTTACTGGACCCCAGGCGGCGGTGTCGATGCTGATGAGACAGTCTCGGACGCTGCGCGTCGTGAAGTTCGCGAGGAGTTGGGCTACGCGGTCGGCGAGTTGGGACCGGTCGTGCTCGAGCGTGAGGCGGAGTTCGATTTCGGCGGTCGTCGAATTCGCCAGGTCGAAAGTTTCTACCTAGTGGGCGTCCCCGATCGTTTCACCCCTGAACCTGACGCGCTCACCGAATTAGAAGCTGACGCCATACTGGGATTCGACTGGATGACTCCGGATCGGATGCGCAACAGCCAATTGAGCGTGTATCCGGTGTGCCTCCCAGACCTCGTCGAATTCTGGGCTGCCGATGGGCATCCAGAAACAGCCTGGCGTGAGCATCAATAACAACTACGCCCTGCCAACGATCTTGTCGACGGCCACCTCGACGACGACACGATCGTCGCGTTCGCCCGGCGTTCGGTAACGCTCGCTGTAGCGACGCACCCCTTCGGCGACGCGTTCTGGGTCACTGGTTATCGAGGCAGTGCCAGAGAGCGTGAGCCACCTCCCGCCGTCGACGGAGCAGATCGCAGCTGGCGACACATCCCGTCCACCGACATGGCGAGCCTTCCAAGCGTCCGCCCACGTGATCACCCTGGCGATGGCCGATTCCGGTTCGTACGTAAATCCAACGGCCGTCACGTGGGGCGTGCCATCTTCTTTGACGATCGTGAGCGTCGCGAGGTGATACTCGGCGAAGAACGCCAGCACCTCTTCGCCAGGGTTGTGAAGATCGAATCTTGCCATGACGCAGTATTGCTAGCGGCCGCGGAATTTGTCGAGCTCTCGCCGCTCGCGTTTCGTTGGCCGTCCAGCGCCTGGCTCTCGAGTGGCCAGAGCTGCGGTCGGCCCACGCCGTGGTTCGGGCGGCGGGCTGTGGTCGATCAGGGCTTCGGCAGCGACCGCTGCACCAACCCTTTTGCTTGGGGTGCTGACAACCTCGACAATTCGGAGGCGGCCTCCAGCGCGAGCCGTGATGCGGTCGCCAGGAGAGACGGCTCGACTTGGTTTGACGATCACGTCGTTGATGCGAACGCTCCCGGAGGCGCACGCCGCGTTTGCTGCTGACCGGGTCCGAAAGAGTCGGACCGACCACATCCAGACGTCCACACGCACACCAGATCCCATAGCCGCAGCTTAGAACAGCGTCGGAAAAAGGTGGAAGCCCCTGCACTCTCGGCCGAAGCTTTGAGCCCAAGGGCTTCACGATCGGTTCAGGGTCCACCCTCATCGTCCTCGTCGGCAGTACCGTCTCGTTCGATGTAATTCACTGCCCCGTTGGACCTAGGTCTGACGGGGCAGTTCGCTTTTGCGGGCTCCCGATGTTGGCCGAAGCCTCTACCGAGTGCTGCTCCCGACCGATCGTTCACCCGAGGGCTGCTGATCTGACTGAAGCGGCGAACCGTGTACCTCGCCACAAGGATCCGTTTTCCCCTTCCCAGATCTTCGAGGCCTCGTCCTGTTCGGCAGTTGCCTGCGTCCCGATCGGTGGCCCTTTGGTTCTGTTCCGGAGGGCGTGCCCTCGTGGCTGGAAGTACCATGCCTCGCCGATTCGACGGCGTCAACCCGATTTCGCAAATCCCCAGGGTTGTCGACAGCATTGGGCAGATATCCCCAGCTCCAGTGAGGTTAGTCACAGCTTTGTCCACCGATTCGCATAAGTCCGGTCTCAAATTCGGCCACTTGGTCGTGCAAGCGCTAGATTAGAGGGCTATGTCGAGACGCCTCGAAGTCGAATTAACCAGCAAACGTGACGACGGTTCTTACACCTGGCGACAAACCGGTGCGAAGCAGCCCAAAGGCGAACTTGACGGAGCGTTGCTCTTCGAGGGCGCGGCCGTCGGTGACGTCATAAAGGTCGACGCCGATTTCGCAGTGGATGGCGTCTTTATCACTTCGGTGCTCCCTCCCAAGTCAAAGCGGGTTGAACCGCAAATGCTGGAAATCCGTGGTTCTGGCAAGGACGAGTCCTCAGTCACCACCCAACTGGTTGGTAAAGGAGGTCGCGGAGATCGCGGCGACCGCGGGGATCGCGGTGGTCGGGGTCGAAGTCGTGACGGAGATCGAGGTCGAGGTCGTGGACGAAACGACGGAGATAAGAACGATCGTGGACAGAAACCCGATGGCCCACGTGGTGGCGGCAAGGGTCGTCCCGGCGGCTCTGACGGACGCAGCGAAGGTCGCGGTCGCAACGACGGTCGAGGACGCGGTGGCACCGGCGGTCGCAATGAAGGACGTCCGCGCCGCGAACGGACACCCGCGCCAGAGCGCCCGAAAGCGAAGCGGCTCCGGCCGCGCCGCACACACCGCGACGCTGTGCTGAACGAACTCCCAGAGATCCAGCGCCCGCTCGCTCGGATCGTGTTGCGAGATGGCGTACCGGGGATTCGCTCGCTCATCGAGAAACAGAACGCTGTCGCGGCCAAATCTGGTCAGCCCGAAATCCCGCCAAAGATGCTCGAAGCAGTGGGTGAGAACCTGCTGCCACGCCTGCGGTCCGCGGAGTGGCACGACAACGCCGAAGCTGCACTCGCTGGCATTGGCGATGTCGATCTCCGAGATATTCGCAAGGTGGTCGTCGCAGCTGAGAACGGTGCGAAGGACGACGAGACTCGCGCTCTCGCTCAACAGTTGAAGGATGGCCTGACCGCTCGGGTCGATGCTGAACATGGCAAGTGGCTGAGTGAACTCAACACACTCGTCAAGGAAGGCCGAACGGTTCGCGCGTTGCGACAGTCCTCGCGTCCACCTAAAGCTGGATCGCCGCTTCCTGTCGAACTCGCCGGACGCCTCGCCGAGGCTGCCAGCGCATCGATGACCGCCGACACGATGCCCGAGCGTTGGGGAACGGTGCTCGACGCCGTTGCGTACTCCCCAGTCCGCCAGCAGGTGACGCCTCAGGCACTTCCTTCCAAGGTGTCACCAGAGCTCAAAGCAACCGTGAAGAAGCTGGGCAAGCGTGTCCCGCACATTGCGAAGTTGTTCGCTCCTCCGGCTCCCGCCACTCCCGCCAAGATCCCTGCGCCTCCGAACCTAGTGGCAACAGCTGCTCCGGACGCACCAGCAGCCGAAACGGCTCCACCGGTGACAGTGGCTCCAGTGGCTCCAGTAGCAGCCGTTGACCCTCAAATCGCTGCGGCTCCTGCTGAAGCGCCCGTAGTCGCTCCGAGTGAAGTGTCGGCAGACACTGCGGCGGCGAACTCCGAAGAGGAATAAAGCCGAGCTAGAAGGCTTGGTGAACCTCGATTGCTCGAGCCACCAAACCAAAGCTCTCAAAGAAGTTCTTTGTTGCCCTATCGCCGGGCAGCGCCCGGGCATCAATACCGACGCACCCAAGCGATTTGGCGTAGTCGACCGCGTCCTGCATCAACGCAAACCCGACGCCGACTCCTCGCGCTTTGGGATGAACCCACAAATCATTGATTCGAGCGAGCAGATCGCCATTTCTGAGTCTTTCGTGGGTAAAGACGCAGTAGCCGACGAAAGCCTCGTCGACGAGGCCAACCCGGACTCGCATGTCGTCGTTCTCGAGGTCGTCGCGAAAAGTCTCTCCGATCGGCTCGCCACGACCTCGTAGGAGCGTGTCTAAGCGCCCTCCTCGCTCTCCCTCGACCGCAGCGTGGCCCAGGCGGTGCGCGTCACCGAGCGGCTGCAGGTCCGAGGAGGCGGCATCTCGGACAGAGATTTCGATTGAACGCGTCACGTGAGGAGAGCCGGACTGTCAGACAGATTCGCGCAACTGCGCGATCTTGCGAAGAATGGTGACCCGATTTCGGCCGATGAGCTCATGGGCTTCTATCTCGGCACGTTCCTCGTGGGTGAGTTGCCCGAGCAGTTTGACGATTTGTGCAGCTGCTTGACTGTCGTACTCCGGAATTGGCAGATCGACTTCGACCGCGACAGCCCTTGGGGTTGGTTGAACCGTGGGCTCGTCGGCGGTATCGACGTCTGGTCGAAGATCGATACCGAAGAGGTCAACGACAACCTGTCCAGCTTCATTGACGAGGCGTTCGCCGATCGATTCGATCGTGGAACCTCCACGCTTCGCGACCGTACGGGCGAGGAATCGACCGATCGTGACCTGGCTTCTCCCACGCTCGATATATTTCGGTAGATTGTCGACCGCCTCCAGCGCGAGCCCTACGGGCGCGTACACGAGAAAGTCGAGAAGCTGCTCGGTCGGGTTGGCATCGTTGTTTGCGGCCATAGGTACATCGTACCCGGGCCGATGCCGACGACCGGGTTCACCGAACGTAACGCTCGGCTTCTGTTATGCGCAGTCGATACAGATAGGACCGTCATCTGGGAATTGAATTAACGGCTTGATGAGCCAGCACGATTCGCAGGTGCGTTCATCATCGCTCTTTGCTGGCACGTCATCGGGATTTGCGGGGACGACCTTCTTCGGAGTCGGATTATCCTCGTCCTCTTCGTCATCGTCTTCTTCGTCGTCGCCAGAATCGAGGCGGTCTTTCAGAATCGCGTCGAGATCTGCTTCGACCTCGTCGTCATCCTCTTCTTCTTCCTCCTCGCCGGCTTTGGCGGCTGGAGCGGGACCGGCTTCGTCGTCATCCTCATCGTCGCTGTCGTCGTTGGCGTCGGCGTCGGCGGTTTCATCACCGTCCCCATCTGCGAGATCTTCGTCGTCCTCGAGGTCGAGCGCCTCCGCGTCGATCTCATCGGCATCCAGTTCGTCGATGTCATCGACGTCGTCGACATCATCTTCGATTGTTTCTTCTTCTGACTCTTCGTCAGCCATCATTCCTCGTGTATGTCAGGGGTAGCTGTGGGGAATATAGGCACATCACAGCCGCAGGAGAACCATTCCATCGGACTTTTCTCATTCGGAGCTCGAGACACCTGTCCGCTCGGCGGCTTTGTTCTCTGCGCTGAGTCGCTCGAGGTCGGCATCCGATGAGTGATCAACGAACTTCATCATCTCGGCCACAGCCTTGTGTCCGGCGCGTTCGGAGATCTGCTTGTGCATCTCTTGGGCGACCGATCGGTACGTCGGATGCCCCTGGGTTGCGGACCGCAACTCAAGAATGTGCATTGCTGAGCGGGCATTCATCTGCATTGAGTAACGCATGCGATAGCCGAGCGCAACGGCATACGGAGCCTGAGCAGGGAACTCATTGGCCAGGGACTCGTATAGCGATGCCGATCGATTCATGACGTCGCCAAACTGGGAAGTCTTGCGAACGAGCTCGATCGCTTCGGGCATGACGAAGCCATGCCGCGTCGAGAGTGCTTGCCACTCGATCGTGCACATGCGATGTCGCTGTAGATCGCGAAAGGCGCCGTAGTCACCGAGAACATCGAAACGGTAGTCGACGCGTTCGAGGGCACGACCGGGGCGGTGCCGCCGATTTGTTCGATTGCCCTCGTAGGTCTTCATGACGCCGAGGCGTTCCTCGACGGTCATCTTCCGGACCTGATCGACGAGGTCGCGTTCACTGAGCGATGTCGTTGGGTAAAGCATGGCGGTGACCAGCTTTACCTCGGCGTCGGGATCGAAGTCGACGAGGTCCACCATCGACTCTTGTGCTGGCGGTGTCGAGACGTCGAGCAGCCGCTTACTCAGGTCAGCGAGCGCTGCGGTGTTGTCGGCCATATAACTCGAGACGACCACACCCCTGTCGGGCAGATCGACGCGTTTCAGAAATGAAGGGATGACTTTGCGAAGCTCCCGAAGCATGAGATCGGCGTAGGAGTTCGCTTCGGGCAATGCGCTGGCACGCATGCGGAGGAGAAGCGCCTCGTAGGCCTGGCCGCTGCCGTAGATCCCGACGTTCGACAAGGAGGCAGCAGGAAGAAGTCCTCGGATCGAGTCGAGTGCCTTCGCCCGGATCGCCATGCGATAAGCGATGTCGGCATCGGTCGTCTTCTTCGGTACAGCGTTCTTGTAGAACTGCTCCATCGTGGGGATGAGGCTGCTGTAGGTGTCGAACATTCGGTCGAGTTCGCCGACATACCGGGTGCCGTGGACCGAGTTCAGAACATCGGGGTCGCGGTAGAACCGATAGCGACCACCGAGTCGCTGGTCATAGCGGATGTATCGCGTCGACTGCTCGAGGTACGACATGATGCGTCCCCACTCAAGCACTTTGGTCAAGATGTTGGACGCTTGCTCACAAGCCAGATGCACGCCACCGAGTTGGGCAACGCTGTCGTCTCCGTATTGGAAGAACACCCGGTCGTAGAGTTCTTCGGCTCGACGCATACCCGTGGTCGCGTCGACGCTCTCGTCTCCGCTGATGTCGAGGTCGTCGACAAACTCTTCGAGGAAGAGCCTGCGCAAGCTCTTGGCGGAGCGCGAGTAGCGAGCGAACAACGCTCCCTTGACAACCTCGGGGAGGTTGACCAGAGCAAACACCGGTTGATCCAGGTTCGTAAAATACCGACGCAAGATGTCGGCCTCACTCGCCGAGAACTCTTCTGCGTCGTAGGGGGTCACGGCCGCCGATGATATGGGTGATCGCGCCTCGTCTGACGGATTCCCTCGTTATTTCAGATCACGACCGTCGTGGCATCGGGGTGCACGACGAAGTCCACCCGGTGCGCGCCGCCGAAACAGACGCCGTCAACCCACACCCGCGCACCCTTGTGCGGCGTGAACGAGCCCGACTTCAAGCGACGAATCTCGATATTTGGGTGAGGCACATGTGTGCCCGCTGGCAGCCTCTTCCGCGCCTTGAAGCGAGCGTTGAAGGGCAACTCGGCTCGCACGACATCCAGTCGGCCGTCGTTCGGGTGTCCGCTGGGGGTGGTATTCCACTCGCCCAGGAACGACGCATTCATGGCCCCTTCGACAACGCCGAGCCACAAGCGGCGTCGGATCACGATGCTCGCCGCCATGACGACATCCACGCCATCGATCGAGACCACCGCTAGGTCGATGGGCAACGACGTGCGTTCGCCCGAACGAAGAGCCTCTTTCGTGCCATGTGCGCTGACGGTTCTCGCAAGGTCACCGACAGCGCCCGTGGACGGGTTCGTGGGGAGTAACCCGACAAGGGGTGGGCCATGGAGCGTCGAGCGAGTCTCGTCGTCGACGTCGATCGAGAAGAGCGCGGCTAGGGAGCGATCGCTCGTCGCGATCGGGGCGTCCTTGGAAAGCGTTCGCCGGCTACCCCAGTCCTCGCCTTTGCGAATGGTCACGAGTTAGGCGAGGGCGCCGACTCGGAGCTCTCGCCGGCTTCGGTCTCAGGGCCGAAGTCGACCGGTGCGTCCACGATGCCCCGCTGGACTTGCGCGAGCGCCTGCCTAGCGGTCGCCCGCGTTTGGGACAGCGGAGCGACATTCGCGAGCTGAGATAAAATATCGATTACCTGCTTCATCGATCGCACGAAATCGCCACCTGAGAGCTCCTCGGTATCGAGGATGTCGCCAAGGCCCCCACCTGCAGCCCAGCCGTGGGTGGCGCCGAGGAGACCGGGATCAACGTCTCTCGACTCTGGGAGGCCATAAGCAGACTCCAGCCGCTGTACCTCGCGAACGGCCCCCACAATGCCTCCCACAGCAGCTCTGGCGGCGTCATTGGGATACCAGGGTGGAGGTCCATCTTCCTTCCCGCGACTCTCGTAGACGAACGTGGAGACGACCCCTGCGAGCGTGGGTGCGTCATGGCCGTCGAGATGGCCTCCCCGAATTGATTCGACGAGTGCAAGGTCGAGCTCGTGAAACGTGCTGAGCAACATCGTGCCTGGCTGGGTCAGGGTCCAATTCTCGATATACCCAAGCTCGGAAAGCAACCCGATCACGGCGCTGAAACGGTCGTTCAGACGGCCTCGACGTTCCGTGATCTTTGCTTCAACGCGCCGAAGGTCACGGCGCGCATCACTCTCGCGCGAACCCTTCCACGGGTTCTTGGGCGATTCCTCGAACTCGTTGGCGCTCTTTTTCTTGCCCTTTGCTCGTCGTCGCACCCCGCGCAGCTGGCCGACGATGTCGTGCTGGTGGGAGGAGCTGTTGGGGTTGAATGGGTCGGGCAGCCGGACGTGTCCCACAGTCACCGGTGGGCTCGGCAGCGCATCGAGATCGAGGACATGGACCACACCATCACGATCGATGACCTTGAGCTGAACCTCTTTGCGTCGCCACGCGCTCGACAACACGACAACGGTGCCCGCCACGTCGACGACATCGCCCGGTCGGAGCTTTGTTACTGCAGCGCCGATCTCGGCCGCGCGTTCTCGAGCGTCTCCTGAGGTTTGCTGTTGAGAATCCGTGCCGAGTTCACCACGCAGGCGGTCGCGCCGTTTTTCAAGCTCGTGCACAGCACGGTTGGCCTGGAACTGACCAAACGACTTCGACACGAGTCCTTCGGCCTGTCCGCGCGTGTAGCGACTTACGAGATGACACGTCATGTTGTAGGTCGGCCGAAATGCAGAGTGCAGTTCGAACGTCGTCGAACGCGCCAGGCTCACGACCTCGTCAAAGCTGGTGAATGGCGTCCAAAGCACAACGGCGTATCCACGGTCGTCGATGCCCCGTCGACCAGCACGGCCCGTGAGCTGGGTGTAGTCGCTCGCCGTGAGGAGTTCGTGTTGCTCACCGGTGAACTTCGAGAGCTTCTCGATGACGACAGTGCGTGCGGGCATGTTGATACCGAGTGCCAGCGTCTCGGTGGCAAACACCGCCTTCAGGTACCCGGCGGTGAAGAGCTCTTCAACCGTCTCCTTGAAGAGCGGAACGATACCCGCGTGGTGAGCAGCGATTCCTGCCTTGAGCCCAGCGAGCCAACCGGCGTAACCGAGGGCCCGGCGGTCGTTGTCGGACAGATGGGCAGTGCGGTTCTCGACGACTTCGGCGATCTTCGCGGCAGTGTCCGAATCGGTGAGCGACACTCCACTGCTACGAAGTTGGCTTACCGCATCCTCGCAGCCCGCTCGGCTGAAGATGAATGTGATGGCAGGGAGCAACCCTCGGCGGTCGAGCTCCTCGATCACCTCATGTCGCCGGGGCGTGCGCCAAGGTCGCTTCTGGGGAGGACCCTTTCGCCGATCGCCGCCCTGTCTTCGATTCGGCGCAGAATCGAATCGTCGACCGCTCGGGTTCGCTCGTTTCTTTTGCAGCGTCTCGATGACGTGACTCCGACCAGAGCCCTTCTCGCCCACGAAATAGTTGTTCTGTAGTTGGACCGGCCTCGTCTTCTCGGTAACGGCGACACATGCTCCATGGACATCGCTTATCCACGCCGCTAGCTCGTCTGCGTTCGACACCGTGGCCGACAACGCAACGATCTGAATATGTGAGGGAAGGTGGATGATGACCTCTTCCCAGACGGGACCGCGGAAGTTGTCCTGCAGATAGTGGACCTCGTCCATCACGACCACGTCGGTTGTCGCCAGTCGTTGTGGTTCGGCGTACAACATGTTCCGAAGAACCTCGGTCGTCATTACGACCGCGGTGGCATCGCCGTTGATCGAGTTGTCGCCTGTCAGCAGCCCAACATTGTCGCTCCCAAGCCAACCGCGAAGATCGCGGAACTTCTGGTTCGACAGTGCCTTGATCGGTGTTGTGTAGAGGCCGCGGCGACCATTGTTTCGTGCCGCGGCGAGCGCATGCTCGGCAACGTACGTCTTGCCGCTTCCGGTAGGCGCCGCCACAACGACCGAACGTCCGGCGTTCAGATGATCGATCGCTTCGACCTGAAAGGGGTCCAGATCGAAGTTGCGAGGCGGTCCAGACAGACCGGACGTCATTTGACTGGGACCGTCTTCTTCTTACTCTTCTTCTTCTTCTTACTCCGGGCGCGTAGCCAACCCCAGATAATCGCCGCTTCGTAGAAGATGTACATCGGCACCGACAACACCATGAGCGTGATTGGATCGCCCGAAGGTGTGAGCACCGCTACGAGAACCACGATGCCGACGATCGCGTAACGGCGGCCGCTGCGTAGCTGTGCCACTGTCACGACACCGATCAGCTGCAACAAGATGAGGATGAGCGGGAACTGAAATCCCAGCCCGAAAGCAACCAACATTTTGATCAGGAACGATAAGTACGGACCAGGGCCGAGGAACGGCGCTATGTCGGGCCCGGCGATGTTGAGAAGGAAGTCGAGCGCTCTCGGAATCGACCAGTAGGCAAGACCGGAGCCAAAGAAGAAGAGCACGGCGCCCGAGAACACGAACGGGATGGCCCATCGCTTCTCATGGGGGTAGAGACCCGGAACTACAAACTGCCAGAGCTGCCAAAGGATGATGGGCATCGCGATCATGAGGCCGCCATACCCCGCGACCGTCAGAACGAGGGAAAACCCCTCCAACGGCTCTCGTAGGACCAGGACACATTCGTCCAAGAGCGCGGTCTCGCTATCGAGCTCTTCGAGCGCCTTGCAGTAGGGGTCGATCAGAAAATCGAAAATTCGGTCGTAGAAAACGAGACAACCAACCGCGCCGACGACGATCGCAATAGCGCTCTTCACGATGCGCTGCCGCAGCTCCGTGAGATGTTCCATGAGGGTCATCTCACCCTCGACGCGTTGGTTAACCGTGCCGGTGTCGTCCGCCATCAGCGATCACCGAACATCGGAGCGTCCGGGCCATCGCCATCTTTTTCGGTCGTCGCGTCGCTGTCGGGTGCGGTCGCCGAAGTCGACGGCGACACGGCCTCGGGGTCCGGAACAGACGGTTCGTTTGAAAGTGCGCTCGGCTCAGCAATGCGCGTTACGTCGCTCTTGGAGTTCGCGGTCGGCGAGTTCGTTTGACCGGTGGCCCTCGCAACCGGGTCGTCCATCGCAGACTTAATCTCTCGTTGGAAGCCCGACGAGATTCGCCGGAACTCGCCCACAACCTTGCCGACTTGGCGCGCTACCTCGGGGAGTTTGGTCGGGCCAAGCACCACGAGAGCGATGAGAAAGATGATGAGGAATTCGCCACCCCCAACGTTGAACATTTGCTCAGGCTACTGCTGCTGAAGACCGGCGAAAGCGCATCGGTGTTGAAAGTCTGCAGCGATGCGGGCTAGCGCTCGGCAATGGCAGCGAGTGCTTCGGCGATCGCTGCCTCATCGTCGAGGAGACGGTGAAAGTCCAAGATGTCATCGTGGTCGATCTTGCGACCCGAGCGGGTCTCGAAGAGCTCCGCTGGAAGCGTCCACGTGTCCATGTGTACACCGCTGGCGACGAGCAGGTCGATCGTGCGATGTTCGGCCGGTTTGACCACGACCATCGTGCAGACGGGACAGGTAAATCGGTACTCGCCACGGTCATCATCGAGGCACACTCGTACCGTGACGTCGTCCGTCGTCAGCTCCACGTCGCCGCAGTCTGAACAACTAGCTCGAATCGTTGCCATCTTCTTCGTCACACTCCACATCGCGCAATCGGTGCTTGCGCTTACACAGGATTATTCGGACGGGGAACGATTTCCCTTGAGGAGCATGAGGACTATTTCCAATTAATGAAGTAGGCCGAAGCGACCATGCTCAGCACGGCTTCGGCCAAGACGGGTTCGGTTGTGTACAGCAGCTCGAGAAGCGCAACACTGCCCATATGGGTATGCGATTACCGTCGAAGCGAGAGATTCCGATCGGATTTGCGCACCGTGGCGCTCGGGCTCACGCGCCTGAAAATACGCCTGAAGCATTCGATCTGGCGGTGAAGCTCGGAGCGACCGGTATCGAGTCGGATGTTTGGATTACCGCTGACGGACAACTCGTCCTGAATCATGACGGCCATGTTGGTCTCCGACGCAAACAGATCCGAGCGCTGCAGCGCGACGCGCTGCCCGAGACCGTAATCACATTGCCAGAACTATTCGATCGGATCCCACCGACGCTCGACATCTCCATCGACGTCAAAGACGACGTTGCGATGGAACCACTCCTCAGCTGGTCCTCGACGCTCGAGCCGCTCGATCGCAATCGCCTTTATTTGTGTCATCACGACTGGCGGCGGCTCGCTGAGTGGCGGTCGCTCGACCCCCACGTCCGACTCGTCGATTCCACGTCGCTCAAAGCAATGGAACGTGGACCCGAGCTACGTGCCCACCAACTCGCAGAGGCGGGCATAGACGCCGTCAACCTGCGGCAGACCGAGTGGACCGGTGGCACGGCGACGCTGTTTCACCGCTTCGACCGACTTTGTTTTGGGTGGGACGCGCAGCACGAACGTATTCTTCGGGACCTCCTCAGGATGGGTCTCGACGGTGTTTACAGCGACCACGTCGATGTGATGATGGACGCCATGTCAGCTCACACGGCCCAGGACAAACCAGACCAGCCAAGCGTCCACTGAGAGCACGGCCAACTTGGAGCCGCAGGATTTGTTTCCTACAACGTCGAGACGTCGCCGAGCGGCCAGATTCGGAGGAAGGCCCGACCCACGATGTTGTCGGCCGGAACCGGACCAAACACCCGGGAGTCAGACGACCGGAACCGATTGTCGCCCATCATGAAGTAGCTGTCATCGGGCAGCGTGCATCGACCGGGCGTTCGCGGCTGATTCCTACAGGCCTGGTGCCAAACGTCTCCCGCTCCGGAGTCGGATGCTGACGGGGTGGCCAAAATTACGTTTTGCGGATCCAAGTATGGCTCCTCAAGCAACTTGGCATCGTCGGGCGTCTGTCCGGGGCCCCAGATCCAGATGCGACCATCATCGCGGATCTCGATTGTCTCTCCGGGCAGAGCAATTGCACGTTTGATCAAGTCTTTGGTGTCGCCTGTGCTTCCTTCGAGCTTCTCGAAAACCACGAGATCGCCCCGCCGCACCTCGTGCAGGTTGTAGCTGAGCTTGTTGACGAGTATTCGATCGCCCTTGTTGACGGTGCTCTCCATCGACTCCGACGGGATCCAAAATGCCTGAAGCACAAAACCTTTGATCAGCAGAGCAACGATAAGTGCCGACACGACGACCGCGAGCCACTCGAGCGCCGTGCGTAGATCCGATGACCGGTAACCCTCTGTCTTGGCCTCGGTTTCTTCCATTACGGCATCGGCTAAGACCGCCTCGGCACCATTTTGGTCGTAGACCCCAACGGAAATTACAGCGGGCAAGGAGCCATGTGGCACGAGTTCACGAGGTTGGCCGTAGTCGGCAGAATTTCTGATATCGACCGTCGTCGGGCGAGCGACCTCAGAACGCTCAACGACCTCAGAACGCTCAACGACCTCAGAACGCTCAACGACCTCAGAACGCTCAACGACCGCGGGCAGCGCGTCGACACTCATGGGCGCGCCCGCAGTCGGTTCTAGGACTTTGGGGACGTCGCGAGCAGCGAGCCGTGCGCCAGTGGCCGACGCTGTATCGAGCGTGGACATCCCCGGCCATGCCGACGGCGCTCGGATAGCTGGTGTCGGGTCGGGCGTCGTCTCATTCCTCGCTGCGTGCAGAAGTGCTCTCGCGACCACACCCTTTACCCACTCTGGGTCGTCGGCGCCCGTCGGCTCGTGTCCAGACGGGCTCTGCGTCGGGTCCTCGAGTTCTGTCACAGCTCCCCAGGGTACTCACTGTGCTCAGCGAACAGGGGCACCCCGGTGGCTCGCAGGAGCAGTGCTACAGCCCGCTGATCTCTAGCACAGGCCAGATTCGGGCGAACGCTCGACCGACTATGTTCGTTTCGGGAACGGGTCCGAAGAAGCGCGAATCCGAAGATCCGTTCCGGTTGTCGCCCATCATGAAATAGCTCGATGCATCGAGGGTGCAACGACCGACTTCGCGCGGTTGGTTCACACATCGTGGATCCCAGACGTCGGTCGACAGTGCGTCGGAGGCATTGGGCGCTCCAAGCACAGCGTTGACATCGTCGAGATAGGGCTCATCGAGGCGGCGGCCATCATCGGGGCCTTCGCCTGGTTGCCAGATCCACAACCGTCCGTCGTCTCGAAGTTCGATCGTCTCCCCCGGAAGTGCGATAGCTCGCTTGATGAGTTCGTCGGTGTCACCGGGTGTGCCCTCGAGGCGCCCGAATACGACCAGATCGCCACGACTGACGTCGCCTAGTCGATAACTCAGCTTGTTCACGAGGATGCGATCGCCCACATTGACGGTGGTCTGCATCGACGCCGAGGGAATCTCGAATGCTTGGAAAATGTACGCCTTGATCAGCAGAGCCGCGAGGAGGGCGCTCGCGATGACCGCCACCCACTCGGCCACGAACCGAAGCGACGACTCTTCGATCGGGGTTTCGTCGGCTTCCGATGGTGTTGCATCCAGTTCTTCGAAGACGATTTCTTGTTCGAAGAACACAAAGTTGTCTTCGTTTTTGGGTGTCTCCCGGGACCCGTTCACGAGACGCCGTAACGAGCGAGGATCTTTTCCGTCGCCGATGCGAGGTCGATCGCCACCTCATCAGGAACCTCGACCAGTCGCCCGCCGGGACCGATTCGAATCATCAGCTGTCCGAGCCAACGACTCGACGAGATTGGTAACCGCACGACGATGTCATTCTCGGAATCCTTACGAGACTCGATCGGGACACCGTCCAAAAGCCTCGAGCGCGCAGCGGGCAACGACAGGGTGGCCTGAGGAGCTTCATCGATTGAGAACAGGGGGGCTCCTGCCTCCCGGCTCGCTGTGGCGGAGAATGTTTCCTCCGTCTCGACGATTTGTTCGATACGGTCCACACGAAACACCCGTTCAGCGTTGGCGCGGTGGCAGTGCCCACCCACATACCAATTTCCGTCGTCCATAAAAAACCGACTCGGTTCGATGCGTCGATCCGTACGTTCATCGCTCGAGAACGAGTAGTACGAGATATCCACACACCGCTGTGAATCGGCCGCGGCACGCAGCACCGGCAACGTGGTCTCCGCTGCAACACCGAGTTGCACATCAACAACATCGTCGCCGCTCCCGGTGGCGAGGCGCAATTTCGTCAAACCCCGAGCTAGGGCACCAGCTTCATCCTGATTATCGAATGCAAGCGCCGTCTCCCCTGCCGCGAGAAGCGCGAGGATCTCCGAGCCGGACAATCGCATCGGCCTCGAGAACCAGTCCGCATACCTGATCCACACCATGTCGTCCTCGATGACGACCTCGATAAGCGTGTCGGGTGTGTACGGAGGTACTCCGACGTAAAAGACCACGTCTTGGAGATCTGCGAGCAACAGCTCGCGTGGATAGTCGAAACGCTCGGAAATTTCGTTCACCGATGCGCCATCTTGGGCGACGATCCATGGAATCGCCGCGATCAGTCGAGCCATACGATCCTTCGCTGCGATCTTCATGCCTCCACGCCCTCTCGAACCAGTAGAAGCCAATCCGTGATTACCGTGCGGAACACTTCTGGAGTGACCACCTCAGCGTTGTCGAGAAAGCTCAAGACCCAATCTCGGAAGGCATCGGTGTTTCGGACCGACATATTCACGAGGACCGAGCCATCGGCCTGAGGCTCAATCTCATCGGGTCGCAGGTGGACGCG
The DNA here is from genome assembly GCA_047638715.1 of Verrucomicrobiales bacterium. GTDB lineage: Bacteria > Actinomycetota > Acidimicrobiia > Acidimicrobiales > SHLQ01 > SHLQ01. The sequence goes on along the minus strand of JBLIMK010000001.1, from coordinate 89,488 downwards.
AGCCCATAGAGCAACTTCTGCGTCGATGCGAACCGAAGCGGCGATCGGTTCTTCGTCACCGAGCTCCCAGGTTCGTGTTACCTCGGGACCTCGGGCTGGTCGCCGTTCGAACGCGTTGGGCTGACCGAGTTCCACGGATCCATCGATCCGGTCGATTCGAAAGACCCGTTCGGCATCTCGCGCCCTGTCGTGTCCTGAGACGTACCACTGACCTCGTGTGAAGCTGATGCGTGCGGGTTCGAGTTCGCGGTCGGTATCGCGATAACGGAATGTCGCTACCCGTCGCTCGGATATGGCCGTGTGCATCAGCCCTGCGTCATCGCTCGGAGCGACAGCACCGATCGATGTGGGCTCTCGGGCGGGGTCTGTTTCGCCGGAACCACCCAACTTCCAGAACGCATCGTCTCCGAGTTCACCGACCCGCATAAGCGCTGCAGCCAGGTGCAAGGCCGCAAGCTCGTCAGGTTCAAGTCCAGGATCCTGCCCGGCGTAGACGTCCTGGTCGACGATGTAGCCGTCGAGGGGCGGCTCGGTGCCAGGAACCGACGCGACGCGAATCGCCACACCCATCGATCGCAGGTCGTCCTTGTCTCGTTCGAACGTTCGACGAAACGTTGCATCGCCGTCGGGGTAGCCGCCGATCCGTCGGCGGAGATCCTCGGCGGACAACGGAAGGGTCGTGTCCAGTAACACGGCCAGCAGCTTCAAAAGACGCTCGAGCTTCGACACCTGCTGACTCTATCTGGAAGGACCCGTGCGAAGCCGGGCTACGCCTGCGTTCCGCTGTTCGATCGAGGAGCCACTAGGCGACGGATCTGAACCCGCGGGAGATCACAGCGAAGCAATGAGCTTGTCAACCCGCTCGTCTTGGCTGCGAAAGGGGTCCTTGCACAGAACGGTCCGCTGTGCCTGATCATTCAGCTTGAGATGAACCCAATCGACAGTGAAGTCGCGACGGCGCTCCTTGGCACGACGAATGAACTCGCCTCGAAGACGGGCACGAGTTGTTTGTGGTGGTGTCTCGACAGCGGTGGCGATGTCTTGATCGTCACAGATGCGTTCGACGAGCCCACGCCTCTGCATTCGATAGAAGAGGCTTCGCTGGCGGTGAATGTCGTGGTACTGCAGGTCGATGAGCGCAACGCGAGGATCGGCGAGTGAGAGGTCGTGCCGTTCCCGGTACGCCTCGAGGAGTTTGTACTTGATGACCCAGTCAATTTCGCGATCGAGTTTCATTGGGTCATCTGCAATGGTGGTGAGACAGTGCTCCCACATCTGCAACGCCTGCTTTTCGAGTGGATCCAGCTCATGAAAGTCGGCGAATCGCAGTGCACGTTCGAGGTACTCGCTTTGGATCTCGAGCGCTGACGCTTCTCGACCGTTGGCTAGCCGAACTCGCCTCGTGCAGGTCGGGTCGTGGCTGATTTCGCGAATCGCGCGTATCGGGTTCTCGAGCGTCATGTCTCGAACCATGACATTGGGCTCTTCGAGCATCCGCAACATGAGCGAGGCAGCGCCAACCTTCAGGAATGACGTGTATTCGCTCATGTTCGAGTCGCCCACGATTACATGAAGGCGGCGATACTTCTCGGCGTCGGCATGTGGCTCGTCTCGCGTGTTGATGATTGGACGGGAGCGCGTCGTCGCGCTCGACACGCCTTCCCAAATGTGTTCGGCACGCTGGCTGACGCAGTACATGGCGCCTCGCGCGGTCTGCAGGACCTTGCCTGCACCCGCATAGATCTGCCGGCTCACGAGGAAAGGAATAAGGACTTCGGAGTACGACCCGATGTCGTCCTTGCGGCTCGTGAGATAATTCTCGTGGCAGCCGTAGGAGTTGCCGGCGGAGTCCGTGTTGTTTTTGAAGAGATAGATATCGCCACGAATCCCCTCTTCGGTGAGACGTTGCTGCGCTCCGATCAGCAGTTGCTCGAGAATTCGTTCGCCGGCTTTGTCGTGGACAACGACGTCGTAGACGTTGTCGCACTCAGGTGTGGCGTACTCGGGATGCGAACCTACGTCGAGGTACAAGCGAGCACCGTTTGCGAGGAAGACGTTGCTGCTGCGACCCCAAGAGACCACGCGGCGGAACAGATAACGAGCAACCTCATCTGGGGACAATCGTCGTTGTCCCTCGAGTGTGCAGGTGACGCCGTATTCGTTTTCGAGTCCAAAGATGCGTCGCTGCATTGCCCTTAGCGTACTAGGACGACGACACCGCAGGGTGGGTTAGGCGGCCGCGCTCCCTAGTTCTTCAGCCGCGGCACGGTCTGAATCAGGGAGCTTGGACATACGAAGCATGCTGGGGTTTCCCGTGTTTGTTGGTTACAACGATGCGAGCTGATCCTCTTGGATGTGTCGGAACGTGCGTCTACCGAGCGTACGGTCGAGCATCGCTACCTCGAGGTCACCGTCGCTGAGCGTGCGATCCTCGCCGGCCAGCGCAGAGCGCGCAACCTCCAGCGCCGCCGAAGCGCTCAACCCAAGCGAATAGGCTCCTGCAACTCGCTCGCTGATCGCGTCAGAGTCGCCTCCGAGCACAACGAAGTCGCCCTCATCCATGACCGTCCCGTCGTACAAGATGTGGAACAACTGCTCCTCGCCAGGAGTGTCGCTGATCTCAGCCACGAGAATCTCGACCTCCATCGGCTTCATCTCGTGTGTGAACGTCTGACCGAGCATCTGTGCGTAGTTGTTCGCAAGGCTGCGCGCTTCGACGTCTTCGCGGCTGTAGGTGAATCCCTTGAGGTCAGCGTGACGAATTCCAGCGATTCGAAGCTGATCGAATTCGTTGTACTTGCCCACACCGGCAAAGGCGATCCGGTCGTAGATCTCCGAAACCTTGTGCAATGTCGACGAAGGATTCTCGGCACAGATAAAGATGCCGTGTTCGTACGCCATCGCAATGAGGCTGCGCCCGCGGGCAATACCTTTGCGTGCGTAGTCCGCCCGATCCTTCATCATCTGTTCGGGGGCGACGTAGAACGGCGTGGTCATGGTTGTACCTCACGGTGGTTCGCCGCGAAACGTTCAGCGATCTCGGCGAATTTCGTTCCAACCACCGCATCTTCGACACGGGCGAAACCCTCTTCGCTCATAGTCGCCACGATTGGGAATATGCCTCGCAACGTGTCGGCCCCACCTGTCGCAGAATCTGCATCGGCGGCCTGGAACAAGGCTTCAGCAAGCAGCGTGACTGCCTGGTCGCCAGACATGTCACGGCTATAGCCGACCTTGATTACGGTCTCGGCGTGAAGAGAACCCGATCCGGTAGCTGCATAGTCGGACTCTTCGTAGCGCCCACCGGTGATGTCGTACTCGAACAGGCGACCCGTCTCTCGTGCGAGGTCATACCCAGCAAAGATCGGCACGACTGCCAGGCCCGACATTGCAGCGGGCAGGTTCGATCGAATCATTTGGCCGAGTTGGTTTGCTTTACCTTCGAGGCTGAGAGGTGAGCCCTCGACTTTTTCGTAATGTTCGAGCTGAAGCTGAAACAACCGGACCATCTCGATAGCGGGGCCAGCAGCACCAGCGATCGCTACTGCACTGTGCCGGTCGGCAGCAAAGACCTTCTCAATCGAACGATGCGAGATCAGGTTGCCTGATGTCGCCCGCCGATCGCCAGCCATAACCACGCCGTCGGCGTATCGCACGGCCACGCAGGTTGTGCCGTGTGTGATATCGCTGCTCGAAGCGCCATGTGCAGGAGGGAATGGTTCCGTTCCCTGTCTGCGGACCAATCGTGCGAAGTCGGGACCGGGGTCGTCTCCGGGGACAAAGTACGGAAGAGTCACTGCCCACCCTTTTGGATATAGCTTTTTACAAAGTCCTCAGCGTTCGTCTCGAGCACTTCATCGATCTCGTCGAGAAGGTCGTCCATGTCGGCCTTCAACTTCTCGCCCGATTCCGACGCAGCCGGGAGCTCCTCGACCTCTTCGGCCTCGGTGTTCTGCCCTGTTCTCTTGATCTGTTCGCGTTCAGCCATAGCGATCTCCTGACTATTCGTAGCGTTGTGCAGACTCAGCCACGAAGGCGTTCAAGCAATTCCAACGGTGTATCGCACTCTTCTAACACCGTACCGACGTGGTTGCGAGTACCTCGCGTCGGCTCCATCATCGGGATTCGTCGAAGTGGTTCCACGCCGACGTCGAAAACAAGCGAATCCCAATTTGCGGCAACGATGTACTCGCCCCATTTGCGGAGGCATTCGCCTCGAAAGTAAGCGCGTGTGTCTTCGGGGGGATTGGAGGTAGCAGCGAATACCTCTGCAGGCGATACCAGCACCTCGAGCCCGAGTTTCCGTGCCAGCGACCGACCAGGGCGCATATCGTGGTATTGGATGTCCATCGCTGCGAGGCGGGCGTCATCCCATTCGATGCCGTGCCGTTCGCGATAGGCCTCGAGAAGGCGATATTTTGCTACCCAGTCGATCGTCGACGCGAGTTCGAGAGGATCGCGTGCGAGCGTGTCGAGGGTTGAGCCCCAGCGCGTCATGACGTCGAGCGCAACATCGCCGCCGACGGACTCAGTGCCGTGTTTCTCGATGAATCGTTGTGCGTCAGCGAACAGCGAGCGCTGAACGTCGATCGCTCGGATCCGGGTGCCATCGTCGAGGTCGAGTGGCTCGGTTAGGTCGAGGTCGTAGCTGATCTGTTGCATTGCGCGAACTGGATCAGCGAACGAAAACGTTCGGCTGATCGCTTCGTGTTCCACCATGGCGAGGACTATGGCCGTGGTACCTACCTTGAGGTAGGTCGCGACCTCGCTCATGTTTGCATCGCCGGCAATGACGTGCAGCCGTCGGTATTTGCGGGCATCGGCATGGGGCTCGTCGCGAGTGTTGATGATCGGTCGCTTCAGCGTCGTCTCGAGACCGACCTGTTCTTCGAAGAAGTCGGCCCGTTGGGTCAGTTGGAACGTGACCTCATTTCGATTCAAGCCGGGCAGCTCCGTACCCACCTTGCCCGCACCGGTGAAGATTTGCCGGGTAATGAGGTGCGCAATGCCGTGTTTCACGATCTGACCGAACGGCGTTGCTCGATCCATCAGATAGTTCTCGTGACAGCCGTAGGAGTTGCCCTTGCCGTCGCTGTTGTTCTTGTAGACCACGATTTCTTGGTGATCGGCCAGCAGCGTCGATGCGGCCGCCATCGACTGGATCAGAATTTCCTCACCTGCGCGATCGTGCACGACGATCGAGCGCGCGTCGGCACATTCAGGCGTTGCGTATTCGGGATGTGCGTGATCGACGTAGTAGCGCGATCCGTTCGTGAGCACGGCGTTGACGAGGTGTGTTTCGATCTCGGGTGCAAGCGAATGCAGCGGTGTTTCGCCGCGGGCATCTCGAGCCGGAGTCTCATCTTCGAAATCCCACGAGACGCGGGGCTGGCTGAGTGGTTCGCGCACGGCGAGGTATGCGTTGATGAGTAGTGACGATGCCGAGATCGGGTTTGGTTCGTCCGTTCCGCGCAGGACAATTCCATACTCGGTCTCGACGCCAAGTGTCTTTGGGACAACCATTTACAGGTACTGCCCCGTTCCGACTCGTTGCACTTCGCGACCGCCGCTGGACGATTCTGCGGTGGTGCCAACGAGCGTTCGAATGTAGACGATGCGTTCGCCCTTCTTGCCCGAGATTTTGGCCCAATCGTCAGGGTTGGTGGTGTTCGGAAGATCTTCGTGCTCCCGGAACTCCCTCTTCGTTGCTGCAACGAGGTCCTCAGATCGGATACCGCGCGCTCCCCCGTTGATGATGCGCTTGATCGCCAATTGTTTTGCGCGCCGAACGACGTTCTCGATCATTGCACCCGATGAGAAGTCTTTGAAATACATGACCTCTTTGTCACCGTTCTGGTAGGTGACTTCGAGGAACTCGTTCTGCTCGTCGGTGCGGTACATCTCTGAGACAGCCGCATCGACCATGGCTGCGACCGCTTTGTTGCGATCGCCCCCGCCCGTCGTCTCGATGAGCGTCTGATCGATTGGTAGCTCAGGTGTCAAGTACTGACGGAAGATCGCTGCTGCGGAGAGTTCGTCGGGTCGATCGATTCTGATCTTGACGTCGAGACGGCCGGGTCGCAGGATCGCTGGATCGATCAGATCTTCGCGGTTCGATGCGCCGATGACGACAACGTTGCGGAGGGTTTCTACTCCATCGATCTCGGCCAGAAGTTGTGGCACGATCGTCGACTCAATGTCGGAGCTAATGCCTGAGCCGCGCGTTCGAAACAACGACTCCATTTCGTCGAAGAAGACGATTACTGGCCAACCCTCCGAGGCCTTCTCGCGAGCGCGTTGGAACACGAGGCGGATCTGACGCTCCGTTTCACCTACGTACTTGTTCAAGAGCTCCGGGCCCTTGATATTGATGAAGAAGGACTTTGCTGTCTCATCGCCGGTGACTTCGGCGACGCGTTTCGCGAGCGAGTTTGCGACGGCCTTCGCAATGAGCGTCTTGCCGCAGCCAGGGGGCCCGTAGAGCAAGATGCCTTTCGGCGACGGCAGTTCGAACTCGGTGAACAGTTCGGAGTGAACAAAAGGTAGCTCGATCGCGTCCGTGATCTGTTCGATCTGTTCATCGAGACCACCAATGTCGGCATAGCAGACATCGGGAACCTCCTCAAGAACCAGATCTTCAACGCCTGGGCGGGGCAGTTTCTCAAGGATCATGTTCGAACGAGGGTCGATCAGTACAGAATCGCCCGCCTTCAACGCCTTGCCACGGAGTCCTTCGCAGATTTCGACGACCCGCTCTTCGTCGGCCCTTCCGGTGATCATTGCCCGACCGTCGCCCAGAAGTTCTCTAACACTCGCGATCTCGCCAGTCGTCTCGAGACCTCGCGCTTTGATGATGTTCAAGCTGTCGTTGAGCACGACCTCTTGGCCGACCTCGAGAAGCTCGTCCAGCTCAGGATTGACGGCCACGCGTACTTTGCGGCCGCCCGCGTATACATCGGCGCTTCCATCGTCATCGTTCAGCCCAAGGAAGGTTCCGTAACTGGCAGGCGCTTGGGTGAGTTTGTCGACCTCTTCGCGCAGCGTGGCAATACTGTCGCGCGCCTCGCGCAACGTGTATGTGAGCTTTTCATTTCGGGCCACAGCTTGCGCGAGTTGTCCCTTGGTTTCCAGCAAACGTTCCTCGAGGGCGAGAACGCGTCGCGGTGCTTCGTCGAGCCGGTTTCGCAGGGCCTCTACCTCTTCGGTCAGCACGGCGATCTGGCGACGTTCGTCGGCCAAATCCGCTTCGATCTGGCGACGTTCGGAATCTTCGCTCACGGTGGTTGCCTCCCTCGACGAGAACCTAGTCGTACACCCCGGCCATTCCCAGGGACCAACCGACAGGTTTCTCCGCAACAGATTCCCACGGATTGAGACGGCAGGGAGATCGCTACACTCTGCGGCGTGTGGCCCGATGGAAGTGGGCCACGGTGAAAGGACGATGATGAAGGTCTGGATCGATCAGGATTTGTGCACTGGCGACGGAATTTGCGTCGAGATCGCCCCCGACGTCTTCGCTCTGCTCGACGATGGGCTCGCATACGTCAAAGATGGCGCCAGCATCATGAGCGAACCTGGCGGTGTTCAGGGGCTCGTACCTGTGCCGAGCGGCAAAGAAGACGGCGTCGTCGAATCCGCCGAAGAATGTCCCGGGGAGTGCATCTTCATCGAGGTGTAGGCGCGGCGTCTTCTCTTGCCTTGGCGACGATCGCCTTAGCGACCTTTTCACTGCGAGAAGGCGGAGGCGTGCCTTCGAGTAGCCGGGCAGACGTGAGAAAGCCCGTGTGTCCAACCATTCGGTGGTCGGGGCGAACCGCCTGTCCTTCGACATGCCAACCGCGTTGGAGGAATTCGGTAGTTTCGGCCATGCCGAAGCCGTTCATCTTCAGTGTTTCGCGTACCTTGCTCACCTGCATCACACTCGGCGTGTAGGCAACAAAAACTCCACCGGTGCGCATTGCCTCGGCCGCATGGGGAATCACCTGCCATGGCTCCGGAAGATCGAGAACCACTCGATCAAATGCCTTCTCGTCGATGCCGTCGTACGCGTTTCGTAGCTGCACGTCATATCGATCAAGCACGTCAGGTCCGAGAATCTCGCTGACATTCTTCTGCGCACGCTGGGCGAAGTCTTCACGAAGTTCGTAGCCGGTGATGTGCGCCCCGGCGCGCAGCATTGTCATCGACAGAGCTCCGGAACCAACGCCGCTCTCGAACACTCGGGCTCCTGGAAAGATGTCAGCGATCATGAGAAGCGGACCGAGGTCCTTGGGATAGATGACCTGCGCGCCACGTGGCATCTTCAAGATGAGTTCGGCGAGCGTAGGACGGATCACGAGGTAACTTCCGCCGCGGGTCGACTTCAGATAGCGACCTTCGGCTCGACCAATCACATCATCGTGCTTGATGAGCCCGGCGTGGGAGTGGAACTCTTTCCCGGACTCCAGGGTCACCGAATAACGTCGGTCCTTGATGTCGACGAACTGGATGATTTCGCCCTCTTGTAGGACGCCGGCGAGCGCCGATTCGGTCATGATCATTGCGCAAGCTTGTCGGCACGCGCGGTGATTTCCACCGATACCGTCTCGTCGGTTATAACGCTGTTTGGCGCGGCGAGATCGACCAGGCGGCAGAATGCGCAAACCTCGTTGCTCGATGGGCTCCCGCACACCAGGCACGGCGACACGGCGGGCACGCCCGCAGGTCTCATACCGTCGACCTCGTCATCGATTGACGAATCGAGTGGGCGAGCAAACCGCTCCGCTCCGCGTTCAAGAAATCCGAAGTAGAAGGCCTGCTTTGAACCAGGAGATGCAACTTCCATCTGGTTGAGGAGGTCCTTGTAGTGAAGATGTTTGTTTCCCGCCGCCATCGGGCATTCCTCGACGACGTAGTCGATATTGCGAAGGATGCAGTAGGCCGCCATCTCTCTTTCGGTCAACCGAATGAGGGGCTTTGTCTTGCGGGGAAACCCGTTCACAGCCGGCAAGACAGGGTGTTGTCGGCCGAGATATTCGGCTTGCCAACGGGCGACATTGCCGAAAAGGACGGCGGCTTCATCGTCAAGATTGTGGCCGGTCACTACGACGTCGTAGTCGTGACGAACAGCTACGTCGTCGAAAATGTGGCGCTTGCTCAACCCGCAGGATGAGCACGGAACGCGCTTCGTTGCGGCAGCGGCCGCTGGAACGGTGAAGCCATGTTCGGTCTGGAGGTCGTATTCGTGCAGCTTCAGCCCGCGTTCGGCGGCAAACGCTCGGGCAAATTCGGAGCTGTTCTCGCTGTACTCGCCTATGCCAAGGCCAATGACCAAACCATCGGCGTCATAACCCAGTTCAACAAGAATGTCCCACAATGCCAGTGAGTCCTTGCCCCCCGAAACCGCCACGAGTACGCGATCGTCAGCTTCAAACATCTTGAACTTGTCGATCGTCTTTTGCACCTGACGGCGGCAGAACGCAATGAAATGTTCGGCGCAGAACGCCGCGTTGTGCTGGCGAAGTTCTATGACCTGTGGACCCTCGCAGACACGACACTTCATGCTCAGCCTCCCGAGATCACACTACGGATTTCGATGTCATCGTCGGCTCGAAGCTTGGTATTTCCTGCGAGAAGCGTGCCGTTGACGATGACGAGAATCGACTCGCGGTTGAGCTCGAGTTTCTCGACGAGCCGCGAGATGGTGATCGGGCCCTCGATCTCGACGTCACGATCCGGGTTGCGAAGCCGGACTCGCATCAGCGCGTGGCCTCGGCCTTCACGAGCTTGCCCGCTGCGTTCGCGGCTTTCTTTGCGTCCTTCTTCGCTGCACGGATCGCCTTCCTCGTTGGAGGAGGCTCGGTGACCACGTCTACCCCGAGGATTTGATTGATCCGTTCGGCAGAGGGAGCGTCGAGAATTCGTTGGCCCACCCATCCAAGCGCTGATCCAGACATGACGCCGGCTCGCGGCGCCTTACGCTTGGGCCCGACGAGCATCTTGCGCCCTTCACCCCGACCGCGCCGCGACCGTTCTGGTTCGTGAACGATCGTCCACGCATCGCCCTCTTTCAACGGCTCGCTAAACAAGATCGGCGCCTCGCCACGTTTACTGGCCTTGCTCCAGCCCTTCAAGAACAGCTGCGACACCCACACGACGCGCCAGAAGAGCGATCCGCCGAGAAGGCCCTTCCGGACCGCGTTCATGCGCAGGGTTCGTTTTATATAACTCTTCTTCTTGCGGGTCGGGAACATCAGCTCAGTGGATCAGAGCCGACGGATCTCGACAACGGATGACCGTTTGCTGCCAACGCGCTTGCCGAGCAGATACATGAGAAGAATGAAGAGGATGCCGCCAACCGCGATCGCAGGTACGGCCTTGCTCTTGGCACCTTCGGTGACATTGTCGACCTCGGTCTTTATCTGGCGGAACTTCGCCTCCAGATCGTCCTTCGAGATTGGAGCTTGTTCTGTACTCATTCGCCAAGACCTTTCGTAATGCGGCTAGCAAGAAATCCAAGGATGAGCGCGGCGCCTGAAAAAACAATGAAGTACGGCGCCCAGTTGTATCCGAAGTTGCCTACATCCTCACTGAACACGTCGACCTCCTGGAGCCCTCGAAGGGCCGCGAGCGCCAGGAAGAAGAAGCCAACACCAAGGCAGATCGCGCCCGGCAAACCAAACTTGAGGTAGCGGCCAACACCTTTAAGTGGTGTCGCGGTCTCCTGCACCGCGTACGCCTTTACGAGGTCGAAGACCTCTTGCACATTTTCGGTCGGGGTCTTGGGGGTCTCTGCCACAAAAGTCCTTCGGTCTAGAAAGTCCGCTCTGGCCTTCAACCTACCGCAGCTCGGAGCGCAACAGCATCGCCTTTTCGCGTAGTGCATCTTGCAATATCGCGATCTGGTCTGCGGTGGTAGCCGCTTCCAGAATGCGTTGGCGATCGAATGCCGTAAGTGGCGCGAGCGCAGATAATTGATCGAGACGTTGGTGAGGATCGGCATTGAAGTCGAATGGGCCCGGGACGTCGACGCTGGCCGCCTTTGCTGCGAGGTCGATGGTTTCCACCAGAAGCCCCTCGAGGTCGTCGAGTGACGCTCCCCCGTTGTCGACGACGGCTCGGGGCAGGACCATCGCGCGTGGATAGGGGTCGTCGTCGAGCCAGCCGAGGATATCGAGGCGTTCAAGGCCGGCTGTTACGACGCCCCACCGGCCATCGTCGAACTCTTCGGCCTGCAATATCTCCACACGGGTGGCCACCGACACTCGATGGTCGTCACCGCCGACCTCATGTCCGCGGTCGATCAGCACGATGCCGAACGTCGCCTCCACATTACCGGTGGTCAGTTGGCTGATAAGAGTGCGATAACGATCTTCGAAGATGTGAAGCGGCACAACCTGCCCGGGAAAGATCGTGGAACCCAACGGGAACATGGCGAGTTCGTATGCGCTGGCCACCCCCTCAGGTTTCGAAGCTGTGTCGTCGATCACGGCCCTAGCGCATCAACGTTCGGTCCCTCGGGGAATGCCACGAGTTCAAGAGCGATCGCATCCTGGGTTTCTGTCATTTCTTCGAGCGGGTAGAGGTCGGTCGTGTTCTCTATCCATGCGAACGTGAGGGTCGATCCGTCCGCAGCCTCCGCTGTTCCAGCGAGCGCGCCTACCTCGTTGAGGCGGCCTGTCTTTGCACGGATCTTGCCCTCAGCATCCGTGCCGACCATGCGCTCGAGCAAGGTTCCGGACTCGCCCGTTACAGCGAGACCATCGAGGAGTGGCGTGTTGTTGGAAGCCTCGAGAACCTCGACGAGGAGGCGGCACGTGACTCGATTTTCCGACGCGAGACCCGAGCCATCGACCATGTCGGTCTCCGACACCGAAAATCCGGCGGAGCGAAGGGCGTTTTCGATCGAGCGGGCCCCGTCGTCGGTCGTACCCTGGCCCGACGTCGCGACGCCGATTTCCTTCAGGAGAAGCTCCGCTGCCATGTTGTCGCTGAGGCTGAGCATCTGGTTGGTCACGGTCGTGACCGGTTCCGATGTGATCGACGCGATCGTGCGGGCTGCGAGGGGAGCCTCTCCGGCAGTTGCGGATTGGCGGATGATTACTTCGCGATCTTCCAGAAGATCGTCGAAGAACGCCGCTGCGAACGTGGCCGGGTCGGTGGAGGCTGTAGCGAGTGAAGGAGCCGGATTCGGATCGAAGCGTACGAAACCATCGTTGATAGTGAGCGCCGACAATGGACCGGTTTGGTTCTGCGACGCATTCGTGAAGCGCTCGGGCCACTCGGGCACGTATCGCTCGACATCGAAGCGGGTCTCATCGCCGATAACCGCACCGCTGATCTCGGTAATACCAGCCGCCACGACAGCGTCGGCGAGTTCTTCGATGTTGGTGCGAACATGCGGCAGCGGTTCATACCGGTCGGTGTACGCCGAAGTTGCGAGCAGCGGGTCGCCACCACCGATGAGATACAGATCGCCGTCGAGAATGCCATCCTCGAGTGGAGCGTCGGTCACGATACGGGTTTCGTAGGTGTGGTCTGGGCCCAGGACTTCGTACACCCCGTAGGCCGTGAGGAGCTTCTGTGCCGATGCGGGAACGAGAGGACGCGTTGGATTCCACGCGAAGATCTCCACGCCCTCGTGGTACACCACAAGACAGCTCTGCTCGTGGAACGAGTCGGCGACCTCGGTCAACGACTCTTGTAAGTTCCTGATCAGGATGGGCTCGCGTAAGAACTCGGGCGTACGACGCACGGACATCAACGGGGTACGCAGCGGTGGAGCAGATACGCCCTCTTGTGAAAGGGCGTCTTCAGCGAGAGCCGAATCGGTCTCGACGGCCTGCCACGCGGCGGAAGCTGCGATGATGAGCAGAACGAGGGGCAGGATCCAGCGTCGCATCGGCGACAGCATAGGCGCCATAACGGCCAGGCGATCAAACGGCTAGGTTCGACGTCATGTTCACCAACATCGCGTTTGCCATCGTCGTTGGATTTGTACTCACGCAGATCGCGAACGTCGCCACGACCGTTTACCTCCATCGGAGCCTCGCTCATCGGGCCGTGAAGTTCTCCCCGGCACTGACCGGCGCGCTCCGAGGCGTCATTTGGCTACTCACGGGAATCCGACCACGACAATGGGCTGCTGTGCATCGCAAGCACCACGCGTTTACCGACGAGGAGGACGATCCACACAGCCCACTCCGATTGGGTTGGGTGCGGGTGCAACTGACGAACGTGGCGCTCTATCGGGCCGTTGCTCGTGATGCCCAGCAAGTCTCGAAATACGCGCGCGATCTTCCCCAGACCACGGCCGACCGGTACCTGCTCGACCACGCGGTCCTCGGCTTGGGAATCACGACCACGTTCTTGATTTGGTGGCTCGGAATCGGATACGGACTTCTCGCCGCGATCTTTCATTTCGTGCTGTACCTGAGCCTGTCGGCGGCGGTCAACGCGGTCGCTCACACCTTTGGGACTCGACCGTTCGAGAACTCTGCGACCAATGTCCGGTGGCTCGCATTGCTCACCAGTGGCGAAGGTCTCCACAACAATCACCATGCCGCTCCAACCTCGGCTCGTTTCTCCCTCGACAAGGCACAGCTCGACCCCGGCTGGTGGTTCATTCGCGCCGCACGCAAACTCGGGCAGGCCTCGATTCGACACGAACAGCCCGTCTTCGCGACCCCGAGGCGGACACCTCGGTCCGGTATGGCCGCATGAGGGCCGCCTCAGCTCTGAGCGAACACCCGCTCGCTGCGCATGCTGTGGGTGAGGTTGCCGGCGAGATCCTCGAACAATTGAACGGTGAGCCCGTCGATCTCCTCGTCGTGTTTATCGACAGCGTCCATACCGGCACGGTCGACGACATCAGCGCGGCACTGCGCGACCTGTTGAACCCCGCCGCCATGATCGGCACCACGGCGTCCGGGGTCATCTCCCGGATGACCGAAGTCGAAGACCGCTCGGCACTTTCGGTGTGGGCCGCGAGCGGCCTAGAAGCGCGTACCTTCCGAATCGAGCCTGGCGACGCCGATCCAACAAACGGATGGAACTCGATCATCGACGGCTCCGATGAAGATGACGTCCACAACGCAATCGTGCTCGCCGACCCGTTCACCACACCACTGATCGAGATGCTCGAGTCCGCGAAGACCGCCGCTCCGAGTCTCGCACTCCACGGTGGATTGTCGTCGGGCGCTCGAGGACCGGGCGGGAATCGCTTGCTCCTCGACGACCGGGTCGTCTCCGATGGTGCCGTTGGGGTACGCGTACGCGGTGTTCCAATTCGCAGCGTCGTATCGCAGGGCTGTCGGCCCGTCGGGATGCCGTTGACCGTGACCGGCGCAACCGGCAACGTCATAACCGAACTTGCATCACAACGCCCTATGGATGTTCTGCAGAAGATCGCCACCGAGGCGACCGACGCCGATAAGGCGCTTCTCGCCGGCGGGGTGCATATCGGAATCGTGATCGACGAGGGCCAACACGAATTCGGACGCGGCGACTTTCTTATCAGGGCCGTCATGGGCGCCGATCAAGACAGCGGAGCAATCGCTATCGGCGCAGGAATCGACGTCGGCACGACCGTACAATTCCAGGTTCGCGATGCGGCCACGGCAAGCGACGACCTCGTCGAGATGCTGAGCGACGCCGAAGCACAAGCAGCTCTCACCTTCACCTGCAACGGTCGCGGCGAGCATCTGTTCGGGCGGTCTGGCCATGACGCCGAGCTCGTTCACGAGCTCACCGGATCGAGGGCCACGGCGGGCATGTTCTGCGCCGGCGAACTCGGCCCCGTGCGGGCTGAAAACCATCTCCACGGCTTCACCGCATCGACGTTGTTATTCGGATAGCCGATACCTTCGCGTTGCTCACGGCAAGTCGGTCGATTGCAGGTAGACATGGCGTGACGCTCTTCGAGGAGAACACGACCCATGACCCAGCTCGACGCATCGTTGGACGCGCGAACGATCGCGACCATTCGTGGAATTTCGATGGATGGCCCACACACGGCTCGTTCCGGCCACCAAGGAACCGCCATGTCCCTGGCCCCGGTTGCACACGTGTTGTGGAGTCGAATCATGTCGTTCGACGCACAAAACCCGAACTGGTTCGATCGCGACCGGTTCGTCCTGTCGCCCGGTCACGCCTCGATACTGCAATATTCGTTGCTGCACTTGTACGGCTTCGGCATCACCAACGACGACCTCCAGAACTTTCGCCAATGGGATTCTGCGACCCCTGGACATCCCGAGGTCGGCCACACAGCCGGCGTCGAGGTAACAACCGGTCCTTTGGGTGCGGGCTTCTCGAATGCCGTAGGCATGGCAATCGCTGAAGAGAACCTGCGCGCTCGCCTCGGCAGCGACGTCTGCGACCACTACATCTTCGGTCTGTGTTCCGACGGAGATCTCGAAGAAGGCGTGAGCCACGAAGCTGCGTCGCTCGCAGGACACCTCGGTC
This sequence comes from Verrucomicrobiales bacterium, assembly GCA_047638715.1. Taxonomy (GTDB): domain Bacteria; phylum Actinomycetota; class Acidimicrobiia; order Acidimicrobiales; family SHLQ01; genus SHLQ01. Next base: position 74,044 of record JBLIMK010000001.1, on the reverse strand, counting down.
TCGGCCGCATCGTGTTTATCTACGACGACAACGGCATCTCGATCGACGGACCGACCTCGCTGAGCTTCAGCGACAACTCGGCCGATCGGTTCCGCGCGTACAACTGGGACGTCCAAGAAGTGGGCGCCATAGGCGAAGACCTCGACGCCCTCGAAGCCGCGATTAATAGGGCCAAGGCCGTCACCGACAAGCCATCGATCATCGTGTTGAAGACCCAAATCGGGTTTCCTGCCACAGAATCGGCGGGAACAGCACACGCGCATGGATATGCGATGTTCGATGAAGAGATAGCAGCGACGAAAGACGTTATGGGTCTGCCCGCGGACCAAACGTTCTTCGTCCCCAACGATGTTCTCTCCGCGTGCCAGAGCGCTGGCACGCGTGGCGCAATCCAGCGAGAAGCCTGGGAAGGCCGGGTCGCGAACTACGCGGGCGATAGCGGCGAGCTCGAAGCGCTGATGCACGGCCGACCTCTCGATGGTTGGCAGGAGGCGCTCCCGAGTTGGGAGCCCGGTGAAAACATCGCAACGCGCAAGGCATCAAACGCAGTGCTACAAGCGCTCATCACGAAGATGCCTTCGCTGATCGGCGGCGGCGCGGACCTGACCGGAAACACCGGCACCGTTATCAAAGAAACTGGGGTCTTCTCGAGGGACGACCGTGCCGGAAGGCAAATCTATTTCGGCATTCGCGAACACGGCATGGGTGGCGCAATGGTTGGGCTCGCAGCCCACGGAATGTTCCCGGTTGGAGGCACGTTCCTGGTGTTCTCCGACTACATGCGAGGCGCAGTACGACTCTCCGCTCTCTCAAGATTGCCCATGATCTACAGCTGGACGCACGACTCGGTGGGCGTAGGCGAGGACGGCCCGACACATCAGCCGGTGGAACAGGTGGCGTCGTTGCGAGCAATGCCTGGACTGAACGTCTGGCGACCCGCCGACGGCAACGAGACCGCCGCTGCATGGGCCTTCGCCATCGACACGACCGGCCCCACGGCGATGATCCTGAGCCGTCAGAACTTGCCCGTGATCGCGGGGACCGAGAACCATGCCGACGTCGCCAGAGGTGGATACGTATTGGCAGACGCTGACGACGAGGCACATGTAGTGCTCGTCGCTGCCGGCTCCGAGGTACAACACTGCATGGCGGCAGCGTCGACGCTTCGAGCCGAAGGGATTCACGCTCGTGTCGTTTCGCTTCCGTGTTGGGAAGTCTTTGAGACACAAGACGATGCCTACCGTGCTTCTGTATTTCCAGCCGGGATCCCGACGGTTTCGATCGAAGCTGGTTCGACCATGGGTTGGTCTCGATACGCCAACATCAACCTCGGTATCGACCGTTTCGGGGCGTCGGCTCCCGGCGATGTTGTAATGGAAAAGCTGGGCATGACGGGAGATGCGGTCGCTAGTGCAGCTCGCGCTGCCCTCGCGTAGCACTACATTCCATCACAAGGCACTACTTTCCAACCCTCGCTCGCCCTCTCGACTTCCTCGCCCCTCGACTTCAAGGAGATCCCGTGACCGAAACCAAGTTGCATCATCTGTTCAACGAACAGGGTCAGAGCCCCTGGCTCGACAATCTTCGCCGCAATTGGCTGCACAACGGCGAAATGCAAGCGTGGCTCGACAAGGGCGTGCGCGGCATCACCTCGAACCCGAGCATCTTCCAGAAGGCGATCGAAGGCTCCGACGACTACACCGAACAGTTCACCTCGCTTCTCGCCGAAGGCAAGACCATCGAGGAGAGCTACTGGGGTCTCGTCACGACCGACATCGAGGACGCGCTCGCGTTGACACGTTCGATCTATGACGAGTCCGACGGCCTCGATGGGTATGTTTCTGTCGAGGTCGATCCTGGACTCGCCCGCGATCAGGCCGGGACTGAAGCTGCCGCTCGCCATCTGTGGGATGACATCGACGAGCCGAACCTCTACGTGAAGATTCCGGCGACAGCCGAAGGTGTGCCCGCGATCGGACAGATGATCTCTGAGAAACGAAGCATCAACGTAACGCTGTTGTTCTCCGTCGAGCGGTATCGCGATGTGATGGAGGCCTATATCTCTGGTCTTGAGGCCGCTGAAGGCGACCTGTCCATGATCTCAAGCGTTGCGTCGTTCTTTATCAGTCGCGTCGACGTGGAAATAGACAAACGTCTCGACGCCATTGGGTCTGAAGCTGCTCTCGCGCTTCGTGGCCAGGCCGCTGTCGCCAACGGCAAGCTTGCCTATGTTGCGTTTCAGCAGATGTTCAACGGGCCGCGATGGAGCGCCCTCGTCGAACGCGGAGCCCGAGTGCAGCGTCCGCTGTGGGCGTCGACGTCAACAAAGAACGACGCCTACCCAGACACGTTGTACGTCGATGCACTCGTGGGCCCTGACACGGTCAACACCATCCCCGACTCGACACTCGACAACTTCCTCGACCACGGCGCGGTCGTTCGCACGCTCGACGCCAACGTCGACGAGGCAAAGGCCGTCCTGGCTGAGATCGCGGCACTCGGTATCGACCTCGACGACGTTGCTCAGCAGCTCGAAGACGAGGGCGTGGCCTCATTCGAGAAGGCATTCACGAGTCTCATCGCGAGCCTCAAGATCAACGCCGAGATGCTGTAGAACCCTCGAAGCTGACCGCCGGTTTTGACGCGTCGTGACCGAATTGCACGATGCTCAAAGGCCGTTGTAATCTCCCGGCCGTGTCTCCTACGGGCGTCCTTCCCCCTCCCGAAAGCCGCATTCGTACGCCGACTCGCGCTGCGATCGTCGTCTTCCTGATTTATATCTTCCTCGTCGGCGTGTCGTCGCTCGAGGGTGGCATCAAGGTCATGGGCGCTGAGACGCAGGAGAGTTTGTTTTCCGCGGTCACGAACCCGATTGCGGGACTGTGTATCGGCATCTTGGGCACTGTGTTGGTCCAGTCATCTTCGGCCAGCACCTCGGTCATTGTCGGCCTTGTTGCATCCAGCGCGCTCGAGGTCCGGTATGCGGTTCCAATGGTCATGGGCGCCAACATCGGAACCACCGTCACCAACACCCTCGTCTCGCTCGGGCACGTCAGACAGAGCAACGAATTTCGCCGCGCCCTGGCCGCAGCGACCGTGCACGATTTCTTCAACCTGCTGGCGGTGGCGATCTTGCTGCCTCTCGAGATCTTCACGAACGTGATCACGAACATTGCCGAGGCGATCTCCGAGCGGCTCGTCGGGTCGGCCGGCACGGAGTGGAAGAGCCCGGTCAAGGCGTGGGTGAAGGGGCCTGTGGGATGGATCAAGGACGCGCTCGGTGGCCTTGGGCTCGAAGGCAATTGGCAAGGCACGCTCATGGTGCTCCTGGGTCTCATCATCATCTTGAGCGCACTCACCTTCATCACGAAGAACATGCGGTTGTTGGTCGCTGACCGTGTGGAACGGTCGCTCAACGCCATCCTCGGCAAGGGAGGCGGCGCTGTCGCCTTGCTTCTCGGCATGGTCATCACGATTTCGGTGCAGTCGAGCAGCATCACCACGTCGATTTTGATCCCGCTCTCGGCTGCTGGAGTCATCACGCTTCGCAACGCCTACCCCGTCACGCTTGGAGCGAACGTGGGAACGACGATCACCGCCCTGTTGGCCGCCCTAGCCGCGTCGAGCCCCGAGGCTCTGACGGTTGGTTTGGCGCACACGACCTTCAACATTCTCGGCATTTTCTTCCTTTATGTCATCCCAATCTTTCGTGACGTTCCAATTCGTGCGGCTGAAAAATTGGCCGATATTGCGGTGGAGCGTCGGACGATTGCCGTGTTGTACGTGGTAGGAACTTTCATTGTCCTTCCACTCGTTGGAGTGACCGTTCTCCGGTAAGGAGGCCTTGATGGTCTTTGCGTTTTTCAAGAAGTCTGATCACAGCATGGAACACATTGCGACGCGTGCGGTCGGCATGCTCAATGACGCCAGGCACTCCTTCGACCTCGCATCCTTGGCGCTTTTGGGAGGCGCGAGTATCGAGTCGGTGGCCGAAGATGTTCGCCATACCGATCACCTGATCAACCAGGCCGAGCAAGACATCCGCTCAGATCTGGTGGTACACGTCAGCGTCCAAGGCGCCGCTGACATCGGGATGGTCATGGGTTACACCCTCCTCATCAAGAAGATCGAACGAATTGGCGACCAGGCAAAGAACATTCTCGATCTGGCCGAAGAAGGTGTGAACATGGGCGACGGCGAAGATGCCGAGGAGCTCATGGCCGAACGGACGACCGTGTCGGCGATGTTCTCTGAAGCTGCCGAACTTCTTGCAGAGCCCGATGCCGAACGAGTCGCGGACTTCGCCGACCGGGTGCTGGCGCTCACGACAGGCCAGCAAACCAAGATCAACGATCTCACCCATAGCGACAAACCCGGTAGGCACGCTGTGCCGCGAGCCATTTACTACCGCTACGTCAAACGGATCGCTGCGAACCTCCTCGGCGTCGTGAGCACCGCCTCCGAGCCCTTGCCGAACATCGACTATCTCGACGACGGCGAAACCGACATCACCGACGACTAGCCCAACCTATGTAACCCGGGGGTCAGACCCTTTCTTACACACCTTTCGTTCGCTGGAGGATGAGAGGTACGGTGCCGCAATGGATGTAGAAGTTCAGGGGCTCAACTTTGGGTTCGCCTCTTCGAGCGGCGCCGATTGGGTTTTTCGCGATTTCGACCTCACGGTTAAATCGCAATCGATGCATTCGATCGTCGGCGCAAGCGGCTGCGGAAAGTCGACGCTCCTCCGACTGATCAGCGGTCTCGAGAAACCCGTAGGCGGCACGATCGACCTCGTCGGCACGCCTAGAGCGGCACAGCGGACGGCACTCGTTTTTCAGAACCCGGCCCTCCTTCCCTGGTGGGACGTCGGGCGAAACGTTGGGTTCGGTGTGGAGTTCGACAAGTCCAGAGCACCGCTGTACGAGAAGATCCGTTCGTTCAACCTCGACCGTGTGGGCCTAGGAGGACTGTCACGCCGCCGACCCGGGACGTTGTCGCGGGGACAACAGACGAAGGCATCGATCGGAAGAGCCATGGCGTACGACGCAGATGTCACGCTCCTCGACGAACCGTTCGTGCACTTGGACGCTATGAGCAAGCGACACATGTGGCGCGAATTCGAAACCCATTGGCAACTCGACGCGCGGACATACATTTTGGTCACGCACGACATCGAAGAGGCGGTGCTGTTGTCGGATCACATCACGGTTTTGTCACGCTCGACCCCGACGTCGATCGTGGAGACGATCGACGTAGGGATCCGGCGCCCCAGGACCCTCGACACCATGACCGAGCCAGCGTTCCGATCCGCTGTTAGCCGTGTTTGGGACGCGCTCGACGTCCACGATTCTTAGCAACGCAATGCAAGTTGTATGAAGAAGGGTCAGACCCCGGCTTACACGACTTGGGCCTGGGTGGCGCTTAGAAGTACGCCTCTCCTGGTCCGACGGTTGGTTCCCATTCGCAATCGCCGAAGGGGCCGTCACCTCCGACGGTCGCATAGGCGATTCGATCGTCGTTGGTCGTGTCTTCGAGGAGAGCCGATCGAAACCAGTCGAGGACATAGTGGTGACAGTCGAGCCCGCCGAGGTTGTCGATGTGCCACAAGGGATGGAACTGATTCTCCATTACCCACATCTCTTTGCGACACGTCAAGTCGCCATAAACCTCGATTGCGTCTTCGAGCGGGCAGAGTGGATCGAACTCGCCCGCGACCAGCAGAGTCGGGCATTCGATCTTGTCGGCATAACCCTTCACGGTCATGTCCTTGGCCATTTCGTCGAACTCATCCTCATCTTCCATTCCCGCCATGTACATGAACACCTGCTTGAAACGCGGAGATGATTGCGTGAAAATGGTGTTGTTTGGATTGAAGCAGGCAACCGCGCTCACGAGCGCCGCAGGACGGTGGTCGTAGCTGGCCAACCGAAGTGACCAATAACTCCCCATCGAGACGCCGTAGACCCCAATCTTGTCCGAATCAACCTCTTCGCGGGTTTCGAGATAGTCCATGACCGCGGCTCCCGCACGTTCATAGTTGTCGCCGACGGCTCGAATCTTCTTGAGATTCGACGAGCCCTGACCAGGTCCGTCCATCGAAATCATGTGCATGCCACGAGCGATGGCCAGATTGTTCACGCCCTTCGGAAAGACCTCTTTGGTCTGGTCCATCCCTGGGACGTAGATGACACAAGGCGCCTTCCTGCGGTCCGGGAGGAGGTGGAGCAGGCACGAGATCGTCGACCCATCGAACGGGACCTCGACGCGCTCGATTGGGTACGGCGCGACAAGGCTTCGTTGGTCGACCATCTCGACCAGCTTGTTGTTCATAGCAATCTTGACCGGGTTCTCATCGAAGAAAATCGGGTGCTGGCCCATGCGATATGCCTCGATCGCCCTGTCGTAGTGTTCGAAGGCCGTCGCGTGGTGCCCGGCTTGATGTGCGGTTGTGGCCAACGCCTCATGATGCTCGGCGCTCTCGCGCCACATCTTTGGCAGCATCCGGTAGTTGTGGGCCCGCTTGGGTGTCTCCCATTCATCGCGTTCGAAGTTCTGCACTCGCCCGCGCATATTCAGCGCCAGATCGAGCATCCACTGCTGATCATCGCGGGAAGTACGGAGAGAACGAATGGCCATATCGGGTCCTTTGGGATGGTTTGGTTAATCCTACATAATGCATGATCTAACGAATCTGTAGGTTTGCTGAATCCATCTAGTCAGTTGCAGTTTGCAACCGACTCCGCATAACATGCAGGCCAGTGGGATCCGCAATGCCGATTCAAGACGATGGCGACTCAATCTCAGCCGCGCTCGATGTCATCGGCGACCGCTGGTCGCTCCTCGTGCTACGGGGCGTCTTCCGCGGCACGTACCGCTTTAGCGACCTACTCAATGAACTCGGAATCGCATCGAACCTGCTCGCGACCCGGCTAGGCCGCCTCGTCGACCAGGGCGTGCTCGAAAAGGTCGAATATCAGGACCGGCCCGTGCGATTCGAATATCGGCTTACCAACGCAGGCCGAGACCTCTCCGCCGTGCTCATCTCGCTGATGCAATGGGGTGATCGGCACCGAAACGATGGTGAGGCACCGGTAACCCTCCTCCACGGCGATTGTGGCGCGCCGATCGAAAACATCACCCACTGCACCAAATGTGGCGAGGTCGTGGACGCCACGGCCATTCGCCGCAATCGAAGCAATACAGATTCTCAATTGGAGTCCGCATGACAACAAACCCTGCCCTCTACCCCATCGGCGAGGAACTCGCGGCTCGTGCGAGGGATATCCGCGACGCCCAGACGGGCACGCGCATCACCTACTCACCGAAGGTTTTCATACCGCTGACGAAGCTCTGCCAAGACCGCTGCGGATACTGCACATTCGCCGAACCTCCGGCGCGCGTCGAGGCGCCATATATGCCGCTCTCGGAGGTCCTAAAGATCGCCAAGAAGGGCGCCCGGGTTGGCTGCCACGAAGCCCTCTTCACCCTGGGCGAGCGCCCTGAGCTCCGCTACCCAGCGGCGCGTGAGTGGCTTGATGAAAACGGGTTCGCCAGCACGATCGAATATCTGCGGGCCGCTGCGGAACTGGTCCTGACAGAAACCGGGCTACTCCCCCACGCAAACGCTGGCGCTCTCTACGCAGATGAGCTCGCCATGCTCCGAGAGGTCTCGCCGTCGCAAGGCATGATGATCGAAAGCCTGCGCGATGACCTCGAATGCCATACCGGCTCACCCGACAAGGTGCCAGCTCGGCGTCTCGAAACCCTCGATGCTGCCGGCAAACTCGCCATCCCGTTCACAACGGGGATCCTCGTGGGCATCGGCGAAGACCGCGACGATCGAATCGCGGCGCTAGAGGCGATCGCCGACAGTCACCGAGCGCATGGTCACGTGCAGGAGGTGATCGTGCAGAACTTCCTCCCGAAGAACGGCACTCGGATGCATCGCGATCCAACGTGTCCGACCGATGTGCATCTCGACGCGATCTCGCTCGCTCGACTAATTCTCCCGGCCGATGTGCACGTTCAAGCTCCACCGAACCTCACCGAAGACGTGGCCTCTTTGGTCGCTGCGGGAATCGATGACCTCGGAGGGATTTCACCCGTGACCATCGATCATGTCAATCCAGAACGTCCGTGGCCGCAGATCGACGATATTGCTGAGGCCCTAACCGGCGCCGGATTCGTGCTCGCTCCGCGCCTCACCGCCCACCCCGAATTCGTGCAAGATCGGGAACGTTGGTTCGATACCGCGCTTCACTTTCCCATCATGGATCGTGCCGACGCAGAGGGCATGGGCCGAGACGACCCGGGCGCTGTGTTTCCCGAGAAGACAATGGAGAACGCGAAAGTCACCGATGGAGCTGAAGTGTTGCTCATCGGCGAGCGGTCGACAGCCTGGTATTCGGGGGCCGACACCATGCCGATGACCCTCCTGCCATCCGTTGGTTCGGCGAGGGGCAAGATCGCGGAAATTCTCGCAGCTGCTCGTGCGGGTGAGGAGCTCGATGTTCCCCAGATCGCCGACCTGTTCAGTGCTCGCGGTGCAGAGGTCGCGGCCGTCGCGAATCTCGCAGATGAACTTCGCGCTTCTGTGAACGGCGACGTGGTCAGCTATGTGGCCAATCGCAACATCAACTACACCAATGTGTGCACCTTCAAGTGCCAGTTCTGTGGTTTCTCGAAGGGCCCGCTCTCGCTGAATCTGCGGGGCGCTCCCTACCTATTGACGCTCGACGACATGGCGGAACGAGTCGTTGAAGCAGCCGAAATGGGTGCAACCGAGGTCTGCCTCCAAGGCGGCATCCATCCCGACTTTGATGGCGATTACTACATCGACGTGATCCATGCCGTGCATCAGGCCGCGCCCGATATTCACATTCACGGTTTCACAGCGCTCGAGGTCACCGAAGGAGCGAAACGTCTGAACGAGCCGCTCGAGAGTTACCTCACCCGATTGCGTGATGCAGGGTTGAAGTCCTTGCCTGGCACGGCGGCGGAAATCCTCGACGACGAGGTTCGCGCCATCCTCTGCCCGGACAAAGTCAACACCGAAGAGTGGCTCGAAGCGCACCGGCTCGCTCACCGCGTCGGGCTGAGTTCGAACGTCACCATCATGTTTGGTGCTGTCGAGAATCCAACCCATTGGGCGAAGCACATTGTGCGGACACGCGACCTACAAAAGGAGACCGGCGGCTTCACCGAGTTCGTCACGCTCCCATTCGTGCACATGGCCTCGCCAATCTATTTGCGGCGCCGATCGCGTCGAGGACCGACATATCGCGAGACGCTGCTCATGCATGCCGTTGCTCGTATTGCGTACCACGGCTGGATCCACAACATCCAAGCCTCGTGGCCCAAGATCGGCGTCGAGGGCGCCACGCAGCTCTTGCACGCTGGCGTGAACGATCTCGGCGGAACGCTGATCGACGAGAACATCAGTCGAGCCGCTGGCGCATCTCATGGCACCGCCCTCACCCGCGACGACTTCGCCGAAGCAATTGCGCCCCTCGGACGGGTTCTCCGACAGCGGAATACGCGCTATGACCTCATCGATGGACTCGATGACGGCGCAACCGAACTAGTCACCGTGTGACGTTGCGCGACGTCGAGTTTTTCGTCGGTCTCGAGACCGGGGTGTGGGATGCGCTCGTTGCGGGCGATCGAGCCGCCGATCGCTCCCGGCTCACCACCGACTTCCTCGGGGTTTACCCATCGGGTTTCGCCGATCGGGACGAACACGCCGAGCAGCTCGCCGATGGACCGACGATGGCGAGCTACAGCATCGACGAGGCCCGGACCTTCGACGTCACAGAGGACGCCATCATGTTGGCCTACCTCGCGACCTTCGTTTCTGCTGGAGACACCGCCGAGAAGCAGATGTACATCAGTTCGCTGTGGCAACGTTTCGACGATCAGTGGCTCAACACGTTCAGCCAAGACACACCGGTGGAATAACTGGTCTACACACCAGCAGGATTGTCGACGTCACGTCCCATCTCTTCGAGGTCGACGTAGCGATTCCCGATTCGGTGGTGCGGGTGCCCGCCAATCGATGCCCCAAGCGCAACGATCACTTCGTCTTCAGCGGGGGCGTCGGGCACGTTCAGATGGATCGTCTGATAATGCGATCGCCGGCCACCGTCGTCCTTGTCCATGAGCGGAATCATGAGTGGGCAGCCAGCGGCTCCCCTGGTGTTCGTGAACGCGAGATAACTCTTTGCATTCACCGCATCGCGGTATTGATTCCCGAACCAGAGCGTGTGTGTCAAGGCTTGCGCGTGTTCGATCTCACCACCCATTCCGACAACGGAGGCTTTGCCATATCCTTCGAGTGCGTCGCCGGTGACGTCGAGGATCATCTCGGTTAGCAATGCTCCGACCTCGGGACCAACAGCTCGGATCTCCGGGCGAAGGTCCTCGACAAAGCCCTGCCCGAACCAAGGGTTCTCGATAATCGCCAATGCCGCCACCAACGTTGTGGGCTCTGCGACCGTCTTACCACCCTCCTCGAATGTCTTCTGAACGTGGGTGAGCGTGCGCCTCATTCTGACTGCCATCGTGAAGTCCTTTCGCTGCATCACAATCGATGCGACCAGTGGCACAACCTAGGCGCGTCGAGGCGCACGTTGGCGACTATCGAGCCCTACTAGAGGTCGCCGTTGCTGCCACTGCAATCGCTTCGGCGAGCTGCTCGAAGCCCTCGGAAATCGCACCAAAGCTGATGCGGATGTGTTGTTGTTCTCGGACGCTTTGACGGAGGGAATCGGTGGGGCCGACGGTCGAGCCAGCGGCGAATGGCGCGCCCGGCGCGGCGCCGATTCCGTGTGAGGCGAGAACTACGAGGGCGACCTGTTCATCGTCGACGGGCACCCACAGATTGATGCCCGACGTTCCCCCGACGAGAACATCTCGCTTGGCCAGAGCGCCGACCAGGAGTGCACGTCGTCGGGAGTACTCCGTGTCAGCCTTAGCCACCGCCTGGATCGTTATTGGATCGGTCAACATCTGGAGGAGTAGTTGTTGCAACAACCGACTACTCCACGAAGGTCCTAGCCGTCGGCGTCGAACCACCAAATCGATGGGCGTCGCCGCACCGCCAAGTGCAGCGAGGCGAAGATCGGGCCCATGCGACTTCGAAAAGCTCCGAATGTGTACGACCTGGTCGGGAAGATAGGCGCCCAAGCTATGAAGAGGCGCGCCACTGACATCTCCGGAATGATCGTCCTCCACGATCGTCATCGTCGTGTTCTCCAAGATTGACGCCAGCGCTTCGCAGCGAGCATTCGACATCGTGATACCCGTCGGGTTATGCGCCCGCGGCTGGAGGAACAATGCGACCGGCTCCAATGCACATGCAGCCTCAAGCGCTGCGGGAACAAGGCCTTCGCCATCCATGGACACGCCCACAACCCGGGCCCCGGCCTGTTCGAGCATGTCGAGTACCGGCGGAAAGGCTGGGGTATTGATGAGGACAACATCGCCGACATTCACCAGCGCATTCACGAGACGATCGAGTGCGTCCTGCGCGCCGTCGACGATCGTGAGCAATTCCGGCTCGAACGGCCACCCACTGCGCAAGTGGGCGCCGAGATCCTCGAGCACCGGTGCATCGAGGTACGACGTCACCGGAAGATTCTTTGGTGCCTGATGCAGCAGCGGGCCGATCGGAGGAAGAAGGGCAGGGTCTGGCGTTCCGGTCGAAAGATCGATCGCGAAGGTGCCCGGATCGACAGGTACTTGCCAGTAACGCCCGGGCGCCATGCCTTGGCGAACTCCTCGCACAAATGTGCCACGCCGGCCATTGGTTTCAATCGCTCCATGGCTTTGCAAAATTCGCCAACACTCGCTGACCGTCGTCGGGCTCACGCCGAGTTGTGACGCGACCGCCCTCACGGTCGGGAGCTGCGATCCCGAAGACAGCTCTCCTGTGCTAATCAAGCGGCCGATCGCAAGCGCGATGCCGTTGGAAGAGCGGTCATCGAGCCGATCGAGAGGCAAGGAGGTCATCGGTTCAGAATTCTTTTGTTTGGTACAAACATGTGCTTGTGTTAGCTCCTTGTGTAACAGAGAATGAACCACGACTTCAACAACGTCAAGAAACTCTGGGAGTACTCGATGACCACCACCCCCGAACTACTCGCTCGATACAAGGCGACCCTGCCCTCCTTTGTTGCGCCGCTCCACGCCGAACCGATCTCGATCGACCGCGGCGAGGGCAGCTACGTTTGGGATCTCGAGGGCAACAAATACCTCGATTGGTTCGGCGGCGTCCTGACCACCATGATCGGCCATTCGGTTCCCGAGGTTGTCCAAGCAGTCCAGGAACAAGCTGCCAAGGTCATGCATACGTCGACCTTGTACTTGTCCGAGCCAATGATCTCGTTCGCCGAAGAGGTCGCCGAGATCTCCGGCATTCCCGACGCTCGCGTGTTCTTCACCGCGTCGGGGAGCGAAGCGAACGACACCGCAATTCAGTTGGCGTGCGCCTATCGAGGTTCGAACGAGATTCTCGCCATGCGAAACAGTTACCACGGGCGGTCCTACACCGCCCAGGCAATCACCGCCCAGAGCTCGTGGTCTGTCGCGAACATGTCGGGCCTCAACGTGAACTTCATACAGGGCGGCTACCGCCTTCGTAGCCCCTTCCGCCAGCTCGACGATGATGCCTACACGACCGCATGCGTCGACGACCTAGTCCAGATGATCGATATGGGGACCGCCGGCGACGTCGCGGCACTTATCGCCGAGCCAATTCAGGGCGTCGGTGGATTCGCCACACCTCCTGATGGCTTCTTCGGGGCCTTCGATAAGGAACTCAAGAATCGTGACATTCTCTTTATCTCCGACGAGGTTCAAACCGGCTGGGGACGTACTGGAGATCACTTTTGGGGATACCAAGCCCATGGCATCATTCCCGACATCTTGACCTTCGCCAAGGGTGTCGGAAATGGCGTCGCACTCGCCGGCTGCGTCGCACGGGCCGAGATCATGGATTCGATCAAGGTTCTCAGTTTTTCGACGTTCGGCGGAAACCCGCTGTCGATAGCCGCAGGGCGCGCGACCCTCAAATATGTGCTCGACAACAACCTCCAGGCGAATGCGAAAGCCCGAGGTGAGCGGTTGGCACGCCGCCTCGGCCCTGCGGTCGATGACATCGAATGGATCGCCGAGCTCCGCGGAAGAGGGCTCATGCAGGCGATCGAAACCGTGCAACCCGGTAGCATCGAACCAAACACGCAGGCGGCGGCTCGGCTCCTCGACGAAGCAAAAGATCGCAACCTTCTCGTCGGTAAGGGCGGGCTGTATGGCAACGTGATTCGGATGGCGCCAATGCTCTCGATCACCGAAGCCGAACTCGATGAAGGCATCGACGCTCTCATCGCTGCAATCCATGCCGTCGATGCTGCGATCTAGACATCGCGGAATCACCCAAACTACGAACCCACACCTCCCAACTCCTCAGGAGCCTTCATGAACACCATCCAGCACCTCATCGATGGAGCGAGCGTCGCCGGCACATCAGGCCGCACTACCGCCGTCTACAACCCTGCGACCGGTGAGGCCACCGGCGAGCTCTCATTGGCGTCGATCGAAGACGTCGACGTTGCCGTCGCCTCAGCCCAGGCTGCGTTCGAAACATGGGGCAAGGTCTCCTTGGCCCGTCGCACGAAGTTGATGTACTCCTTCCGAAATCTTGTGGAAGCCAACGCCGGGGAAATCGCCAAACGACTCACCGCCGAACATGGCAAGGTTCTCTCCGATGCAATGGGCGAGGTCGCACGAGGCCTCGAGAACATCGAATACGCGTGCGGCATCGCCGAAACGCTCAAAGGTACGTATAGCGAGTCAGCCTCGACCGGTGTAGATGTCTACTCCGTTCGACAACCGCTCGGTGTCGTGGCCGGAATCACCCCGTTCAATTTCCCCGCCATGGTTCCCCTCTGGATGATCCCCAACGCGATCGCTTGTGGAAACACCTTCGTGTTGAAGCCGTCCGAGCGCGATCCGTCCGCACCGATGTTCATTGCAGAACTCTTTCAAGAAGCGGGCTTCCCTCCTGGTGTTCTCAACGTCGTTCAGGGCGACAAGGTTGCGGTCGACCGCCTTCTCGATCATCCAGACGTCAAGGCAGCCAGCTTTGTTGGCTCGACTCCGATCGCGAAATACGTCGCCGAGCGAGCCACCGCCAACAACAAACGCTTTCAGGCCCTTGGCGGAGCAAAGAACCATATGGTCGTGCTCCCAGACGCAGACATCGACAACGCAGCCGATGCTGCCGTGTCGGCGGCGTATGGCTCCGCCGGCGAGCGGTGCATGGCGATCTCGGTCATCGCAGCGGTTGGTTCGGTAGCCGATCCGCTCGTTGACGCGATCAAGGTCCGAATGGAAAAGCTCGTCATTGGTGACGGCATGAATCCCGACTCGGAGATGGGTCCGCTCATCACCAAGGAAGCCCGCGATCGTGTCGCTGGTTACATTGGATCGGGTGCTGACCAGGGCGCGACGGTCGTCGTCGATGGCCGAGAACAGAACTTCGAAGGCGACGGAAACTTCATCGGTGTCACGCTGCTCGACGATGTCACGACCGAGATGGACTGTTACAAGGACGAAATCTTTGGTCCGGTACTGTCGGTCGTTCGCGTGAATACCTATCAGGACGGCGTCGACCTGATCAAGAACAACCCATGGGGCAACGGTGCAGCGATCTACACCCAGAACGGTGGCGCTGCTCGCAGGTTCCAAGAAGACGCGGATGCTGGAATGGTGGGAATCAACGTTCCTATTCCGGTGCCGGTGGGCTTCCATTCCTTCGGTGGTTGGAAGGACTCGCTCTTTGGCGACACGACGATGTATGGCCCAGAAGGTGTGAAGTTCTACACCAAAGCCAAGGTGATCACCTCTCGTTGGCCGAACCCGTCCAGTAGCCGAGTCGACCTCGGGTTCCCAACCAACGAGTAGCGGTTCCACGGCCCAACTACCATCGGTGTCGTGAACAACCTTCCGCGGTACCGCACCGGCAAAACCAAACTCGACCAAGACATCGAGCGGCTGATCGACGACGCGAAGCTCGTCGAGAACACCGATCTGACGTTTGAGTTGGTCGTGACCGCGCTCCGGTTGAGCCTCGAAGATGTCGAACGAGCCGATCTAAAGCTGGTCAATGCCGCACTAAAAGAGCTGCGCTATTCGTTCCACGTGTTCGCTCCATATCGAGACATTCCAAAGTGCACGATCTTTGGTTCGGCCCGGATCAAACCTGACGATCCTGCCTACGAATGTGCGAAGCGTCTCGGAGCCGCGATGGCGGCCAGGGACTGGATGGTCATGACCGGGGCTGGACCCGGAATCATGGCCGCTGGACTGGAAGGAGCCGGCGCAGAGAACTCATTCGGCATCAACATCGTGTTGCCATTCGAAGCCTCAGCGAACGAGTTCATCGCCGACGATCCCAAGCTCATCAACTTTCGCTACTTCTTCACCCGGAAAGTTACCTTCATGAAGGAGTCAGCCGGATACGCGATGCTTCCAGGCGGTTTCGGCACGATGGATGAGGCGTTCGAGCTGCTGACGCTGATGCAAACGGGTAAGTCGACTCTTGCTCCGGTCGTTCTCCTCGACCCGCACGGCTCAACGTACTGGGAGAGATGGCGCGATTTCGTTGTCGCCGAATTGCTCGGCGAGGGGCTCATCTCCGAGGCCGACATGAATCTGTTCATCATCACGAACTCGGTCGAAGAGGCAGCGGACGAGATGACTCGCTTCTACCGCACGTTCCACAGCTCACGTGCGGTGGGGCAACGTCTTGTCTTACGTCTAAAGCGAGAGGTCGACGACGACGAGCTCGCGACGTTAACAAGTGAGTTCGGCGACATCATCGAGTCGGGTGAGATCGAACGTATCGAGCCAACCAATGCCGAGGTCAGAGATGACGACAACCTCGAACTCCATCGGATCGCCTTTCGGTTCGATCGCCACGGAAATGCACGCCTTCGGATGATGATCGACGCGCTCAATGACGCTACGCCGACTCGCTGACACAAAGATCAATAGTGTTCGACGGGGCCGCGCAGCTCGTGAACGGCCTTTTCGACCGCTCGTCGTGCCTTGCCGATGCGCCGTTCCTCATCGCCATAGTTCTCGACCTGTCCATCGATTGATGAGCGCAGGCGTTCGATGCCGCGGTCGGCAAGCTCCTCGCCAATCGATTCCAAGCGTTCTATCAAGTCGTCGTACGTTCCAGTCATGAGAGCAGATCGTAGTATCGGACAGTGACACAAACGCCGATTGCAGCCGCTGGGACCGAATGGGTGTCTTTCGCCGACGCCAATGACGAGACCTGGCTCTTTGACCTTTCCTATTTTCGATCGAACTGGAACTGCATCTTTGGATCAGGGTGCGCCGGCATCGAGTTCGAACCCGACGTCGACGGACACCGTGGATGCTGCAGTTACGGCGCCCATTTCGCTGACGAGGCCGACCTCCAGCGAGTAATGGAAGTAGCGGCCGTCCTCCCACCGAGCGTGTGGCAATATCACACCGAACGGCCCGAGCTCGACGGCCCGGCGGACGTTGGCCAACTTACCGACGCGCTGACGATGCTCGACGACGACGGCGACCGGGTAACCAATGTGGTCGATGGCGCTTGCGTGTTTCAGAATCGGTCGGGGTTCTCGACCGGACCGGGCTGCGCCCTTCACTTTGCTGCGGTCAATGCCGAGCTCGACCCCCTCGAATGGAAGCCTGAAGTCTGCTGGCAGTTACCCATACGGGTAGAACACCACCTCGACGACAACGATCAGTCGACCCACATCGTGCGCCAATGGACACGCGCCGATTGGGGCGAGGCTGGCCAAGACCTCGGTTGGTGGTGCGCTGAAGCACCCGAGGCATATTCGGGCAGCTCGAGTGTCGCGATCTACCTACGCGCAGAAATCGCGGCTCTCGCAGGCGAACTCATCGCAGACGCGCTCATTGCACATGTCGAAGGTCAAGGGAGCGTCGTCGCACTTCCGATGCCGACTCGGCGTTAGCTGAGTCAGCTCGCCGCGTCTTCTTCCAACCCAGCTTCGTCACCGAGTTCGGATGCCGCGTTACGGTCTTTGGACGCTGGAGTCGTCGTTGCATCATCGTCGGTATTGGACGAATCCCACTCCTCGGCAAGGTCGGCCCAGGCATCGTGTTCGGGCTTGTGTTCGCCCTCATCCGAATCGGAAATGCTGTCAAACAAATCGTGCAGATCAACTTCATGCGAACGTTTCAGCGCACGAGCTTCTTCAAACCGACGATGGCGACCCTTTTTCATGACAGGACCTCCCTGAGAGACAGCAATAGCGACTAATGGTAGCGGTCGGCAACCACCATCACGTACAGGGCGGTACTGATATGGGTCAAAAACCTCGTAAGAAACGACGTTAGATGCCCGGGCGTGGAACAGGCACTCGAGATCGCTCCTCGAGGACCAGTCCCCCATCGCCATCGAAGGCGAGCGCCGCTTCACCGCTCATGAGTCGACGAATCGGCTCGCCAGCGAGTTCGGCTCGCCAACCGATGCTCAAACGAGCGTCATCGTCGCCGCGAACCAACGCCTCGATATCCGCACGAGTTCCCAATAGCGCCGAATCGATGTCGAGCTCACGAGATAGCTGCGCGACCCATGCCGCGACGAGTGCGACGGCAGGGCGAAGATCTGGACGCGGCTCACGTTTGGGAGCGCCGGTCCTGGGAGGAGGCGGAAACTCCTCTCCTTCGGCGACCAGTCGAAGGATGGTCTCTCCGCCATCTCCCCGTGCCAAACGATCGTCCACGCCACGAACACTGCGTAGCTGATCTGCGTTCTGGGGGCGTCGTTGTGCAATTCCGACCAGAGCGAGATCCGACAGTATGAATCGGACGGGCTGATCGAGATCGGCTGCCTTGTTCTCCCGCCAGCTCGCGAGTGCTCGGGCGGCGCCAAGCGAACCGCCCTTGAGCTGGCGCACCGCCTTTATCCGTCGCCAGGCATCTTCGGGATCGCGGCGCCCACGGTGCACCGTCCGTAGCTCCTCGAACTCGTCCTCGGCCCAGGTTAAGCGGCCCCGTTCGACAAGTTCGGCAACGATTCGGCTACGAAGCTCGAGCAGGTGCTCCACATCGCTCGCCGCATAGTCGAGTTGGTCTTCGGTGAGCGGACGGGCAAGCCAGTCGGTGAGTCGAGAGGTCTTGGGCAGCGAAATATGCAATACCCGATCATGAAGCGCAGCGAGCGAAGGCGTCGACAGACCAGTGAATCCAGCAGCGAGCTGCGTATCGAAGATTCTCTTCGGCAACGTGCCGGCCCAGTGTTGAAAGACTTCGAGATCTTGGCTCGCCGCGTGGAGCACCGCTATCGAATCGGACTCGAGCAGCTCGGCCAATGGCTCTGGCTTGACCGCAAGCGGATCGATGAGCGCTATCTCGGTCCCGTTGTTGATCTGGATCAGCGCAACCTTGGGGAAGTATGAGCGTTCACGATGAAACTCGGTGTCGATCGCATAATGTTCGACGCCAAGCGTGCGGTCGATAAAGGCACGGAACTCGCGATCGGTCTCGATCACCGAGTAGCCCGAGTCGCTCACTCCGGCGATCCCCCGGCGATCGTTGAATAACCGGCTTGGATCCAGCCACCGGTGCCATCTTCGACATTGCTGACGTCGTGACCCATTGGAGCCAACGCTTCGCATGCTTTCATCGAACGCATTCCTGAGCCGCAGATGACGTGAATGGGGCCGGCGGGTAGTTCATCGGCACGTGCAGCAATCTCGCCGAGAGGGATAAGAACGGCGCCCGGCACGTGTGCTGCTTCGTACTCGTTTGGCTCCCGAACGTCGATGAGTGAAACCGGCTGATCACTTTGCAACAGCTCGGCTAAATGGCCGACGTCTACTTCTGGAATTGACACGTGCCGATCGTATACGAGTCGGTAGATTCGAGCGCATTCGGCGCGGGTCGCACGCACTAGGGCGCATGGCTGTCTAGAAAGCGTTGAACGTCCTCTGGAGAGTCCAAATCGCGCAGCACCGAAACGCGTTCGGTAGTGGATGTAACTTCGGTGAGCCCCCGTGCAGCGCGGAAGACCGAACGCTCGCCGTCATCAAAAGCCCGGGTCAGGTGCTCGGCGGTTCGACGATGCCAAACAGCACAATGCCACTGTCGAATTCCGCCGATCAACGGCACGCAGAGATCAGCGTCCGACAGAGCTCGTTGTGCGACGAGAAGATCGACGTAGCTACGCGACAATTCTGGGAGGTCGCACGCAACCGCAAGAACCACATCACCCGACAATGCGCTCATTCCCGAAATCATCGCGCCGAGCGGGCCTTCACCAGGAAACCGATCGGCGACGTGACCCAGACTGAGCTGGGAGCTGGACAGCTCGCTCGTCCCAAGTTCGATCAGGTCTGGTCGGCCCCCGACGAGGGTGACCGAGTCAAAATGTGAAACAGCACGAACAACCCTCGCGAGAAGTGGGCCATCAGCGAACTGCAGCCGGGCCTTGTCGCTACCCATTCGGCGGCTTTCACCACCGACGAACACGAGCGCATCGACAACCGGTGACATCGTGACTAGTCGGCCGGCGGCCAGGTGGGTTCGAGCTGTCGAAGAAACAGCGCGCACCGTTCGGCCTCGTCGTCTTCGCCAATTTCCGCAGCAAGCCGTTGCAAGCCGGCGAGACAGCGAAGGAACGGGCGATTCGATGCGTGCTCCCACCTCACATATCCGCTGCCGCGCCACCCGTTCTGTCGAAGCGCGTCGAGTCCGCGGTGATAGCCAATTCGGTAGTACGCGTAGGACTCCATCGTGTCGCGCCCAGCGTCGCCCAGCGCAGCCCAAGCCGAGATCGACCGTGGAGCTGACGCGGCGAGTGCTGCTAGAGCTGTTCGTCGATCGTCACCATTGGACTCCAACGCTTCGCGCAAGCCGTCTTCTCGCACAGCATCTTCAGCGGGCAGCACTGTTTGGGGGATCCCAGAGCCGCCAAAGCTCACGTTATGGGATGTCATTACGGCACCACCACGATGCGTAGGTTGTTCGTGATCTTCGCGCCGATCCCGTCGCCGCCGAGAAGGGCGACATGGTCGCCGGACCGCACGAGACCCTCGGCGGCTGCCATCTTGACCGCTTCGTCCATCATCTCTTCGCGGGTTCCCGCAGTCGGCAGGAACACGGGCGTAGTGCCCCAGCTCATCGTCAGCTGATTGAGTGTCCTCTTATCGGTGCTAAGGCCCAGAATCATAGCCTCTGGGCGAAAGCGAGCCATCTGGCGAACCGTGAACCCGGTTCCCGAGATGCACAGGATCGCAGCGACGTCGAGCTCACGAACCGCCCGCCAGCATGCCACGGTCATCGCGTCCGTGACCTCGCGTCCCGAGCCATTCTCTGTCATGCGAAGGGCCGTGACGTTACGAGCCCAGGCTTCGTGATCGAAGACTTCGTCGGCCTTGCGCGCAATTCGGCCCATCGTTCGCACAACATTCACCGGATCGACGCCAACGGCGGTCTCGCCCGACAACATCACGGCACTCGTGCCGTCCCACACGGCGTTCGCCACGTCGGACGCCTCGGCTCGGGTGGGTGCTGGCGCCGTAATCATCGACTCGAGCATCTGGGTCGCGGTGATGACCGGCTTTCCACCGGCAATACATCGCTCGATGATCTGTTTCTGTGTGATGGGCAGATCCTCGATGGGCAACTCGTTGCCGAGATCACCTCGAGCGACCATGATCGCACCGGAGGCCTCGATAATGCCTTCGAGATTTTCCACCGCAGAGCGCGTCTCAATCTTGGCGACCAAGAGCGGACCGCGAGGATGCGGCTCCGTGCCGACCCGACGCATGTCGTGCGCCGATTTCACAAAACTGATCGCGACCATGTCAACGCCGACCTCGACGAACGCGTCGAGGAGTTTGAGATCTTGCCGGGTCGGGGTCGACATCGAAAGCTTGTCGGCAGGGACGTGTACGCCGGGCTGGCCGGTGACCTTGCCTGCGTGTACAACCTTCGCAACGAGTTTGTCAGCCTCTGCGCTAAGAACTTCGAGCACGATTCGCCCGTCACCAACCACGACGCGGTCACCAAGCATGAAACTCGTCGTGATGTCCTCGTAGTCAACTTCGATCACCTTCGCCGTCGAGGCGGTGTTGCCAGCCTGAATCCGAACCTGGTCGCCGAGTTCGAAGATCGACTCCTCCGCGAACTTGGCGACCCGAACCTTTGGGCCGGGGAGATCGGCGAGGATGCCGACATAGCGGCCCTCCTCGGCTGCGATCTTACGCACAGCGTCGTAGCGAACCATGCCGTCGTCGACCGAACCGTGAGAGAGGTTGATTCGTACGACGTCGACGCCTGCACGAATAATGCCCCTCAGCACCTCCTCATCGTCGGTGGCGGGTCCGAGACTTGCTACGAGCTTTGTCCTACGCATTCGGTGGAGGCTAGTGCGCTCTGCGTGGTCGAAGTCATTTCGTGGGCGCCCTTCTTGTGATGGCTGCAGCATCCTTTATCTCAAATTGCGATGGCGGTTCTCGGCAAGCGATCGGTGTGGAGGTGCCGATCGAGCCGCGTGAGGTGCAACTGTTGGTCGCTACCCTTAATGGATGACTCGGCACCCATACCTGCAGAACGATGGGCCGATCGGCATTGCGCACCGTGGAGGTGCGCGAGAGGCTCCAGAAAACACGATGGAATCATTCCTCGCGGCCAGCGAGCTCGGCTTTCGATACCTTGAAACCGACGCGCAGTTGACAGCGGACGGCACGGTTGTTGCGTTTCATGACGAGACTATCGACAGGGTGAGTGACCAGACCGGGGCAATATCTAGTTGGGCCTGGGATGCGCTCGCCGAGGTGCCGATCTACGAATCTGGCCACTTATCGACCATGTCAGATCTCCTCACAGCTTTTCCCGGACATCGATTCAACCTGGACGCAAAGTCCGATGCGGTTGTCGAACCGCTACTGCGCACCGTCGGAGAGGTCGAAGCATTCGATCGTGTCTGCTTCGGTTCGTTCTCCCATCGTCGGCTCGCAAAGCTTCGTTCGCTCGGGCCAGCGAACATCTGCACTTCCTTCGCACCCATCGCGATCGCCCGGCAGGTTCTGCGAGGTTATGGGCGGTTCTTCCCCAGGCCCGCTGGCAATGCTGCGCAGGTTCCCCCTTCGTGCAAGGGCATCCGACTCGTTACCGAGCGCTTCATCGAACAAGCGCACGCCGACGATCTCGCCGTCCACGTCTGGACGGTCGATGAACCAAACGAGATGCACCGGCTACTGGATCTTGGCGTCGACGGCATCATGACGGATCGTCCGAGCGTCCTCAAAGCGGTGTTCGAGGAGCGCGGCCTAAACCTCTAGGCCCGCCTCATCGAAGGTCATTCTTTCGATGCGACCGCGTTTGGGGTCACGTTCATCTTGGGCTCGTACTCCGCTGACGCAACATCGTTTCTCGGCAAACCGTCGTACACAGCGCGGAGATTCGTCGCACACGACGCGCAGACCCCGTAAAACTCGGCGTCGGAGAGGTCGCCGTGGCAGCGTGGGCAATTGGCGAGGACAGTATCGAGGTCGGGCTCGGACGTCATGGGCCGCAGCGTACACAGTATCGTCAGGGCAATGGACGGATTCTCGGCGTTCGTCGGCACGGCGTTCTGGATAGCCATCGCCGGGATTCCTATCGGCGTCGTCCTGCTGGCGTTCCTTCACGCGGCCTCCGTGCCGCAGTGGGCGTGGGCGATGTCATCGCGCACTCAGATCTGGTGGCTCGCGGGACTCTTGCTCGGCGTGGCCCTGATCCCGTTGGGACTGCCGGCAGCTATTTGGTATCTGGTAAAGATTCGACCGGTGCTCAATGGCATCGAAGACGGGAATGTTTAGAACTTCGCTTTAACCAGCGCATGTTCCACGAGTTCGAGCAAGGTTGCCTTCGTGCGTTCCCGGTCCCGTGCGTCGGTAGCGACCACAGGGATATCGGGTCCAAGATCCAGACCCTGCCGCACTTCCTCGACGCTGTGATGAAGCTCGCCGTGGAATTCATTGACCGCAACGACGAACGGAACTTGGGCTCGTTCGAAATATTCGACCGCGCCGAAGGAATCTTCGAACCTGCGGGTGTCGAGAATCACGACAGCACCGATAGCGCCTCGAGTGAGCTCGTCCCACATGAATCGGAATCGATCCTGACCTGGCGTTCCAAAGAGATACAAGACAAGCTCGTCGCCCAGACCGACGCGACCGAAGTCCATCGCTACTGTCGTCGACGTCTTCGAGCTCGCATCGCCTTCGTTGTCGACGTCGGCACTAACCGTCGTCAGCGCAGCCTCGGTCGTCAGCGGATCGATCTCGGAGATCGAGCCGACGAAGGTCGTCTTTCCGACGGCGTAACCGCCAGCGACCACGATCTTGACCGGTAGTGGTACGGACTCCGAGACCACCTCTCTTGTCGAGTGAAAACTAGAGTCGACGGAGACCATCGCGGACCCTTTCCAACAGGGCGGTGTCAGCTTTGACCGTCATTGCCTTCGTTTGTACGTGGCCCTCGACACTCAAATCGCCAACGAGGACACGAATGGCCCCGATCGGAAGGCGAAGACGGGCGGACAGTTCTGCAACCGCGATCGGATTCTCCGCGAGCTCCAGAATGTCGCGTCGCTCGAACGCGACCAGCCGCATATTCTCGCGGCCACGGGTCGTCGTTCGAACCAGTGCTTCGAACGGTATGTCGACGTCGACTCTGGTCCGTCCTCCGGTGACTGCGTAAGGCGGCACGCGGAGGCGAGGACGCGGCGGCCCATTGCTCTGTTCCTGGCTCATGTCGTACGCGGTCATCGTGGAAGTGAGCTCACAAGCTGTGCTCGAAGTTCTGGGGTAAGAACGCGTCCAGCCTTCTCCACCAAGACGGCCATTTCATAACCAACAAAACCAATGTCGCAGTTGGCGTCTGCGACGACACCAAGCGCTGAGCCGTCGCTGATACCGGTGACGAGCAACAAGGCGTTGTCCATCTCGACGATGACCTCGTTTACCTTGCCGCCACCGAATCGACCCGCTGCGCCGTAGGCCAAGCCAATTAGTCCAGATGCGACCGCAGCGAAGCGATCACCACCAGCTCGATCGAGGCCACTCGACATCGCCATCAAAAGACCGTCCGATGAGACTGCGATGGCTTCCACCACGCCCGGCGTTTGGTCGACAAAGCTAGAAATCAGCCAGCTGACATCTTCGATCTGACTCATGACTCACCATCCGTTCCCTCAGAGCCGCGGCCCCGCTCAAGTCCTGTCTTGTATCGGGACAACATGTTCTTCACCTGATCAGGAGTTCGTTGCGAAGGAGCAGTGCGATCCGCTTCTAGGTCAACGGGCGCGACTGTCGTTGTTGTCCTCGTCCGTCGAGTGAGTCCGCTAGGCGTCACTTTCGGCGTGGGTGGGAGCATCTCGGCTACTGGAGCTGGTGCAGGCATCGGAGCTGGCGCATACGCAGGCATAGGCGCAGGCATCGGAGCTGGCGCATACACAGGCATCGGCTCAGGAACCACGGCAACTGGAGCTGGCGTAGGAGCCGGTGCGCTTACAACCGGCACGTCCTGAGGGTCGAAAACCAATGACTCGGGCTCGAAAGGCGGGCCGGGCTCTGACGCAAGGCCGCCTGACACTTCTGTAAACGGATCGATCGGGGTCTGTAAGACCGGCGCGTTCTCAGCGAGTGGGGCGATCTCGGGAGAATCGAACGGCGGAGATTCGAACGGGCTGTCGACACGAGAAGCTTCGAAGGCGGGTGCCGATGTTTCAATCGATTCTCCGGGGAAGGTCCCGAAGGACGCGAGGTCGAGCGCAGGGATGTCTATCCTCGGAATCGCGTCCGGGACCGGCATCTCGACGAGGCCGTCTGCTTCCAAGGAATCGAAGGCCAGAGAAGCGTTGGCAACGACTGGCGACACAGGAACGGGGCTCGCCTTGGGCGAAGCCACTCCCAGTACCTGGGACCATTCAGAAACGATTGTGGCCGGAACGACGACGGAGGCAACAAGACCTGCATTGTTTGCAGGACTCAACGCGACGTGAACACCGAGAGCGTGGGCAAGTCGGCTGACCACCTGAAGACCGATCGAATACGAGATCGTCATCGTTGATGTCGGAGGTCGCTCGAGCAGTTCGTTCAGCTGTGCGAGCTGTGCTGCGTCAAGGCCCGTTCCGTGATCGAGAATCGTGACGACGTAACTTCCGCTCATTCGGTCGAGTACACCAGAGACATCGACCGCCGTGCCCGGAGGTGAATGCTGAGCGGCATTCTCCATCAGTTCCGCGAGAAGGTGGGCCAGGTCTTGCGCCTTGTGGCCGGCGACATGAAGATTATCCAAAGCGATAGGAATGATGCGTCGATAGTCCTCGACCTCTCCGATCGCAACACGGAGAACCTCGCGAAGTTCAATAGCGCCACTGTGGCGCTCCGGCGTCTTTGCATCCGCGAGTACGAGAAGGCTCTCGGCATTTCGACGCATACGTGTTGCCAGGTGATCAACTCGATACATGAGCGCAAGCCGGTCCGAGTCGCGTTCCTCGGCTTCGAGCGTGTCGATTGCTTCGAGCTGTCGATCGACCAGGGACTGGTTTCGACGGGCGAGGTTGACGAATGTGTCGGCGATCCCACTCTGGAGAACTGCGACTCGTTCGCCGACTCCCGAGGCGCTCTCTCGAACAGCGGCCAAGCTCGCCGCCACTTCGCCGAACTCATCGTTCGTTACCTTGAGCACTTCACGATCGGTGCTGATGTCCGCCATTGGGACGCCGTTGGTCAACGCTTCAGCGACCCGCGGTAGGTCGCTATTGGCAACGTTGGACGCCTCGTCACGAAGCTTGTGAAGCGAGGCTCGGATCGCCTTGGCGACAGCGAGGGCGAGTAGCGCGCCGACAAGCAGCGCTCCGAGAACGAGAAGGGCTCCATTGCGAAAGGCTCCCGATGCATCATTTTCCGCTGCCAGCGCCGCGGTGCTCGCAGCTTCGACTTGTGCGTTGTGAGCAGCGCCGAGCTGCACTGCTCGGGCCTCGTTGGCACCGTTCCAATCGTTCGCCGTGAACTCGACCGAGTCACCTGCGCTCAGGGCGGAAAGTTCCTGCAAAAGCGCCGTGTACGATGCATCCTGGAAGGGAAGTTCTTGGGCGTTTCGAAGTGAGTATGCGTCTGCTGCGCCTCGCGCAGCGCCTAGCGCCAAAGGCAATTGCGCTGGAACCTCTTGCTCGTAGATAGCCCACATACCCAGAAGATGAAGCTCAGCGGCAGCGCTCGAGACCGTGGTCAGGTCGGCCGCGTTGCGAAGCTCGACGGCATCGCTCTTTGCGCCGTTGCTCAAAAGCCCATCGAACAGTTCAATCTCGCGCAAGACGACCACATCGGCCTCGAAATTCGTTTGAGCATCGCGCCCGCTTATCTCAAGCCGGTGACCATCGAAGTCTTGCAATCTTGAGGCGAGGGTATTCTCATCAAGAATGGCGAGACCGCCTACCCCGTTGAGCCAATTCGTTATCGCTCCGTCGGTGGCCTCTCGGGCGGCGGAGAGCTCTCCATCAACGCCCTGCACGCCGACCGCGACCTGGTTGACGACCGCCTCATGGCGAACGGTGTCGAAAACTTGCCAGGTCAGAGCGGACACGGTTGCCCGCGCCTGGGTATCCGATGCATCCGATGAGTCGCTTCGATCATCGAGGATTCGCGGCACAGCGAAGGCGAGAAACAACAGGAACGGCACCAGCACGATTAGCGCCAGCTTCCTTCCGAGTGACAATTTGTTCAGCATGGTTCCCTCGACGGACGTCGTTTCGTACTTCGACCTATCGGAACCACAGCTGAACAATTGAGCGGCAACAGACGACTTCCAACGTTGAAGAAGGACGTCAGCGCAAGGGCATATCCGTGGGAGCGACAGGGCGCGGCAGCGCCGAAGTCCCCATCAATGCTTCGTCGACCGCAGCAGCGCATGCACGCCCTTCGGCGATCGCCCAGACGATCAGCGACTGGCCTCGTCCCATATCGCCACAAACGAAGACATCATCGACGTTCGTTGAGTAGTTATTGTCCCGGTCGACGTTTCCGCGATCGGTCAGATCAACGCCCAGACCCTCCAAAAGAGGTGATCGTTCGGGTCCGGTGAATCCCATAGCCAAAAGCACCATCTGAGCCGGAAATGACTCTTCACTGCCATCTACGGGCACAAAGGTAGGGCGCCCGTCGATGACCTGAGACTCGACGCGCACCGTAGAAAGTGACTCGACGTTCCCATCCGAATCGGCAACAAACTCGAGGGTATTGATCGCATATTCGCGTACGTCGCTACCTTCGAGCTCGATCGCTTCGAGATGCGCCGATGGCGTCCGCAGGATCAAGGGCCACGCTGGCCATGGGTTGCCATTTGAGCGCTCCGAAGGAGGCTCGGGCATGATTTCGAACTGATGAACAGATTTCGCTCCATGTCGGAGCACCGTGCCCAGGCAGTCAGCGCCGGTGTCGCCGCCCCCGATGATAATGACGTCCTTGCCCTCGGCTGAGAACGGATGTTCATCGAGGTCTCCGAGTTGCACCGCATTCGATGGCGGCAGAAATTCCATGGCCTGTTTGATGCCAGTTGCGTCGCGTCCAGGAATTGGCAGATCGCGCCATTGTGTCGAGCCGGCCGCGAGCACTATTGCATCGAACCGAGAACTGAGGTCTTGGGCTGTTTCATCAACACCTACGTTTACCCCGGTTCGAAAGACGGTTCCCTCCGCCTCCATCTGCTCCAGACGACGATCGATGAATCGCTTTTCCATCTTGAATTCAGGGATGCCGTAACGTAGAAGCCCACCAATTCGTGGGGCACGCTCGAACACCGTGACGTCGTGTCCTGCGCGTGTGAGTTGCTGGGCAACGGCGAGGCCAGCCGGCCCCGAGCCCACGACCGCGATCGATTTCCCCGTTTTGACCGACGCGATCACCGGCGCAACCCAGCCTTCGGCGAAGGCCCGTTCGATGATCTCGATCTCGACCTGCTTGATCGTGACCGGCGGTTCGTGAATCCCAAGTACGCACGAACCCTCACACGGAGCGGGGCACAGGCGGCCGGTGAACTCGGGAAAATTGTTCGTGGCATGAAGACGCTCTGACGCTGCCTGCCAGTCGTCTCGATAGACGAGGTCGTTCCAGTCCGGAATCAGGTTTCCCAGCGGGCAACCACTGTTGCAAAACGGAATCCCGCAGTCCATACATCGAGACGCCTGCTCCTTTAGCTCGCCGTCGGGAAACGGTTCATAAACTTCTTTCCAGTCAAGAATACGAACCGGTACTGGGCGCATCGAGGGCGTCCGACGGTCGTGTTCCATGAATCCATACGGGTCACCCATGGCGTGCTCCTCGTCTCTTGGCTGATGCCATGATTGCTTCCATCTCGTCCGTGCCAGCAGCTCGTGCTTCGGCTGCAGCGACGAGCACTCGCTTGAAATCGCGAGGCATCACCTTTACGAATGACGATCGAGCGGAATCCCAGTCGGCCAGAATTCGAATGCCGACGTCGGAACCGGTCTCTGCCACATGGGTGTCGATGAGCGCCGCAACCCGGGTTTCGTCATCGTCATCGAGCGGGTCCAGGTCGACCATCTCAGTATTCACTAGAGATTCGAACACGCCTTCTTCGTCGTACACAAACGCCTCGCCGCCCGACATACCCGCAGCGAAGTTCCGCCCCGTTGGGCCGAGGATGACTGCAACGCCGCCGGTCATGTATTCACAGCCGTGATCGCCAACACCTTCCACGACAGCGGTAGCTCCCGAGTTGCGGACGCAGAACCTCTCGCCGACGAGTCCCCGCAGGTAAAGCTCGCCAGCGGTGGCGCCGTAACCAATGACGTTGCCAGCGATCACATTCTCTTCGGCGACGCAGGCCATCTCGCCGGGTGGTCGAACAGTGATCCTCCCGCCCGAGAGCCCCTTGCCGACAAAATCGTTTGCATCGCCAACGAGCCGAAGGGTGATTCCTTTGGGAACGAACGCACCAAAGCTGTTGCCAGCCGAGCCTGTGGCCTCGATGATGATCGAGTCATTGGGTAGGCCAGCTGCACCGTGCCTCTTCGTGAGGTGATAGCCGAGCTGCGTGCCGACGCTACGGTTGACGTTACGAATCTCCGTTGAAATCCGCACCGGAGCCCCGCCATTGATTGCTGGCGCAACCTCGGGGAGCAGCCGGGCATCGAGGGCCTCGTCGAGTTTGTGGTTCTGTCCGCCGGTGTTTCTCCGTACCTCGCCGTCTAGGAGCGGCGGCACATAAAGAATTGGAGAGAGGTCGAGACCGTCTGCCTTCCAGTGGTCCACAGCGGCGGTCGTATCGAGCGATTCCGCTTGGCCGATCGCCTCTTCGAGCGAACGGAACCCGAGTTCGGCCAAGAGCTCTCGGACTTCCTCGGCGATGAACTCGAAGAAGTTAACGACGAACTCTGGCGTGCCAGAGAACTTCTTTCGTAGCTCGGGATCTTGCGTTGCTACGCCGACGGGGCAGGTGTTGAGATGACAAACACGCATCATCACGCAGCCCATCACGACCAGCGGCGCTGTCGCGAAGCCAAACTCGTCAGCTCCGAGGAGCGCAGCGATCATCACGTCACGACCGGTCTTTAGCTGGCCGTCGACCTGAACAACAATCCGGTCGCGTAAGCCGTTCATCAGCAACGTCTGCTGAGTTTCGGCAAGTCCGAGCTCCCATGGAGCGCCGGCGTGTTTGACCGAGGTGAGCGGCGAAGCGCCCGTGCCTCCGTCGTGCCCCGAGATCAGCACCACATCCGCGTGTGCTTTGGAGACACCAGCTGCCACGGTGCCAACACCGAGCTCGCTCACCAACTTCACGTGCACTCGTGCGACTGGGTTTGCACTCTTCAGGTCGTAGATGAGCTGAGCGAGATCTTCGATCGAGTAGATGTCGTGATGCGGAGGAGGACTGATGAGGCCGACGCCGGGTGTGCTATTGCGTGTCTTTGCGATCCAGGGATACACCTTGTGTCCAGGAAGCTGCCCGCCTTCGCCTGGCTTTGCTCCCTGCGCCATCTTGATCTGTAGATCGTCGGCGTTCACCAAGTAGTTCGACGTGACGCCGAAACGCCCCGATGCCACCTGTTTGATGGCCGACCGCTTGGAATCACCGTTTGCCATTGGGTCGAAGCGTTCGTCGTCCTCGCCGCCTTCGCCTGTGTTCGATTTCGCCCCGAGTCGGTTCATCGCAATGGCGAGCGTCTCGTGCGCTTCGGCCGAGATCGATCCATACGACATGGCACCCGTGGAGAACCGCTTGACGATGTCGGAGACGGACTCGACCTCGTCGAGTGCAATCGCTCTCCGCACGCCATCTTTGAACGCGAAGAGACCGCGCAACGTAGAGAGGTTGCGAGCGTGATCGTTCACCGATCCCGTGTACTCCCGAAAGATGTCGAAGCGACGGTCGCGAGTTGCGTGCTGCAGCTTGAACACGGTGTCCGGGTTGAAAAGATGGAATTCGCCTTCACGACGCCACTGGTACTCGCCTCCCGCTTCGAGTGAACGATGGGCGCGATGCGTGCTATTGGCTGGGAACGCTCGATCGTGTCGGTCGAGGACCTCCTGGACAAGAATATCGAGCCCCACGCCTCCCAGCCGGCTCACCATCCCCCCGAAGTACTCCTCGAGCAGCTCGCTGCTCAACCCGATCGCCTCAAAGATCTGCGCACCGGTATAGGACGCCACCGTCGAGATACCCATCTTGGACATGACCTTGAGGAGGCCCTTGTCGAATGCCTTTATGTAGTTCTCCTGAGCGTCGGCCGCTGACAGATCCAAACCATGTTGGCCGCTTCGGGCCATCTCAATAATTGTGTCGAAGGCGACGTACGGGTGAACCGCCCGCGCTCCGAAACCAAGCAGCGTTGCCACGTGATGGACCTCGCGGGCTTCGCCAGTTTCAACAACGATGTCGGCTCGACCACGGGTGCCGTTCGCGACGAGATGGTGATGAACGGTCGCTGTGGCGAGGAGTGCCGGGATCGGAGCCAAACTCGGTGAGACGACACGGTCGCTCAGGATGAGGATCCCGGCGCCATTCGTGATCGCCCTGTCGGCCGCTTTTCGAAGACCATCGAGCGCAGTTGCGAGTCCCACAGCTCCGGACGTGGATGGGAAGACGATGTCGAGGATGACGCTGGTCAAACCCGATGCCGGATCTTCGGTGGGCAGAAGTCGGGCGAACTCATCGGGCGACAACACCGGATGATCGATGTGGATTTGGCGAATAGCCGACGAGCCTGGTGCGAGCAGGTTTCCTCGTGGACCGATCGTCGTACCGACGGCGGTGACCAACTCTTCACGAATCGCATCGAGAGGCGGGTTGGTGACCTGAGCAAAGAGTTGCTGAAAATAGTCGGGAAGGAGCCGGGCGCGTTGCGACAGCGCAGCGATGGGAGTGTCGGTCCCCATCGACCCTAAGGCTTCCTTGCCGGTCGCAACCATCGGAGCGACGAGCATCTTGAGATCTTCATGGGTGTAGCCGAATGCGATCTGCTGCGTTTCGAGTGTGCCCTCCGAACCACGATCGTTCGACTGCACAGGAAGATCACCCAGCTTTGTAACACCGGCCGAGACGAGATCTGCGTAGGGACGTTTGGCCGATACTGCAGCCTTGATCTCGTCGTCGCGGAGGATCCGGCCCTGCTCGGTGTCGATGAAGAAAATTCGTCCCGGTTCCAGGCGACCCTTCTCGATGATCGTCGAAGGATCGATGTCGACCACGCCGACCTCTGACGCCATGATGACGAGATCGTCACTCGTCACCCAGTAGCGCGATGGTCGAAGGCCATTCCGGTCGAGTACGGCTCCAACCACTGTTCCGTCGGTGAACGAGACCGAGGCAGGTCCGTCCCATGGTTCCATCAGGGTTGAGAAGTACTCGTAGAAGGCCCGACGATCCTCGCTCATCGATGCATGGTTCTCCCAGGGCTCCGGGATCATCATGAGGATCGCCTCGGGCACCGAATATCCAGAAAGTGTGAGGAGCTCTAGGCATTCATCGAAGCCTGCTGTATCGGATGCGCCGGGCGTGCAGATTGGAAAGGCCGACTCGAGCCGGTCGCCGAACAACTCGGACGACAACGCCGATTGACGCGCCTGCATCCAGTTCCGGTTGCCCTTGATCGTGTTGATCTCGCCGTTGTGTGCAACGAGTCGGTAGGGGTGCGCAAGCGGCCACGATGGGAACGTATTCGTGCTGAAACGGGAATGGACCAACGCGATCGCCGAGGCAAACCGAGGGTCCCGGAGATCCGGGTAGAAGGCGCCGAGTTGAGGCGTTGTGAGCATGCCTTTGTACACGATCGTTCGCGTAGACAACGACGGGAAATAGACGCCATCGTGCATCGAGGAAGCGCCACCCATTGCCTCGTTAACCTCGTCGGCTCCTGCCTCGAGATGAATCTCGTGCTCAAAGCGCTTTCGAGCGATATAGATGACACGGTCGAGATCGATACCGCTGAGCGTGCCGGTCGAATGTGTGAAGAACGGCTGGCTAAACGATGGCATAGTGACCCGAGCCCCGGCACCGATTACATCGGGATCGACCGGAACATCGCGCCACCCGAGGACGACGAGGCCCTCTTCGACCGCGATCCGTTGAATCTCAGCCTTCGCAGCAGCGGCGATCTGTGGGTCTTGGGGCAGGAACGCGATGCCCGTCGCATACCGACCAGCGTCGGGCAAGTCAAAGCCCACAACTTCTCGAAGAAAAGCGTCGGGCAGCTGCGTCAGGATTCCAGCGCCATCGCCGACATCGGGATCGGCTCCAGCGGCACCTCGATGCTCAAGTGCACAGAGAGCTCCGAGGGCATGTTGGACAATGCGATGGCTCGCTCGGCCCTTCATGTCGCAGACAAAGTTGAGGCCACAGGCGTCGTGTTCATTCGCAGGGTCATAGAGACCCTGCCTCGGCGGCAGTCCGATGGTCATCGTCGTTCCTCAAAAATGGTGAGTGCAGCGTTTGTTTGCGACGCTGGGACGACATTGGCCCGGGCCTATTCATGAAACGCTATCGACCGCCCGTGGTCACACCAACACCCACCGAGCGGCAAGACTGGACTTATGGCACAAGAACTGCACTCCCATGCCGCCCACGCCCAAGCGCTCGGGCGTTTCATCGACGCGTCGCCGTCCCCCTTTCACGTCGTTGGATCGGCGCAAGAGATGTTGGTCAAAGCCGGATTCGTGGCAGCGGCCGGAGGCGCATCACAAGCGGGGAGCGGGAAGTACTACAGCGTTCGCGATGGCTCGATCATCGCGTGGATCGTGCCAGACAACGCCAGCGCATCCACTCCATTTCGGATTACGGGCGCCCACACCGACAGTCCGAATTTGCGACTCAAGCCCGAACCAAACGCCGATGCCGTCGGCTATCGCCGCCTCGGCGTCGAGGTCTATGGTGGCGTCTTATTGAACTCGTGGCTCGACCGCGATCTCGGCCTGTCGGGGCGCCTCGCTATTCGATCTGGACAATCTGTCGAATCTGTCCTGCTCACCATCGATGAGCCGCTCTTGCGAATACCCCAGCTCGCAATCCATCTCGATCGCGATCTTGGTGACAAGGGCCTGCTCCTGAATCCGCAACAACATCTCGGTCCGATCTTCGGACTCGCCGAATCGTCAGGCGAGATATGGGAGGCGATCGCCGGGGCCGCCCGGGTCTCGCGTTCTGACATTGTCGGCGCGGACCTCATGCTGCACGACACACAACGAGCGCAACTCATTGGTCTCAATGAGGAGTTCATCAGCGCTCCTCGGCTCGACAATCAGCTCTCGTGTCATGCGGCGATCACGGCTCTTGCCGGGACGACGCCGAATAATGTGATCCCTATGGTCGCGTTGTTCGACCATGAGGAGGTCGGGTCCGTGAGCGCCACGGGCGCTGCGACCAGCGCACTGCCCCGCCTACTTACGACCATTTCGAGTCAACTCGGCGCTTCTCCGGCGGAGTTCGCTGTCGCCTCTGCTGCGTCGCTATTCGTCTCCGCGGACAACGCTCACGCGACACACCCCAACTATCCCGAACGCCATGATCCTGCGCATCACATTGCAATGAACGCCGGGCCCGTGCTCAAGCACAACGCCAATCAGCGGTATACGACCGACGCGATGAGCGAAGGTGCATTTCGCTTGGCAGCTGAACGCGCCGGTGTGTCGACCCAGGAGTTCGTGAGCCGAACGGACATGGGCTGCGGCTCCACCATCGGCCCGACCGTCTCGGCTTCGCTTGGAGTACGGGCCCTCGACGTTGGTTGCCCACAGCTCGCAATGCATTCGTGCCGCGAGCTCGCTGGAACGAACGACCCCTGGGATATGACGTTGTTGTTAGCCGAACTCATGTCCTAGCGAGAGGCGAACTTCCCGATTGCTATAATCGCGCTCTAGAACGATTTCTTGTGCGGTTTGATCTGGCGCAGACTCCGGCGCGGAGCAGCAAACATCAACAGCACGGCGAAGATCTCGAGTCTCCCGACGAGCATCAGGAAGGCTAGTACGAGCCGAGCTGGCGTCGGAAATGCTGCGTGGAAGGTCGCTGTCGGGCCAGCCTCGCCAAAGGCCGGACCCATGTTTCCGAGCGAGCCGATGACGCCAGCGATCGTCGCCTCCGCGTCGCCCCCGAGCCAGGTGACCGCCAGGAATCCTCCGACGACCAGCGCGGAGTACGCCATCATGAACAACGAGACTTGATGCACGACCCTTTCGGGGACAACGTCGCCGCCCAACTTCACGGGTACGACCGCACGAGGCTGGCGAGCAACAGCGAGCGTCCGGTGGCTTACTGCGGCGAGGACGCGAGACCGAATCACTTTTGTGCCTCCGGCGGTCGATCCCGACATCCCTCCGACCACCATCAAAAGCAGAAGGATCGCGAGAGGTGTAGCTGACCAGAGGACGATATTTCCAGCGCTTGCTGGGCCTTGGGCGTTCCCGAAACCGGTACTTGACGCCAGGCTGGCCACGTTGAAAGAGGCAGCCCGCAGAGCGCCACCGAACCCACCCGATACCTCGCTACCGGCCGTCAAGATCGCGGTGATCGCGATCGTCGCAACGACGTAGATCGCGATGTACGCGCGAAATTCATGATCTTGTCCATACACCTTTCGACTCTTGGTCAGGAATAACCAATGGAGTGCCCAGTTGCTGCCGCCGAACAGCATCGAGACCTGAGCAACGATCTCGATCGGGACCGAGTCGAATTCTCCGAGTGAGTCGTTGTAGGTACTAAATCCGCCGGTAGCAGCGGTGCTGAGCGCATGGGCGAAGCCGTCGTACGGCGACATGCCTGCCGCTGCGTATGCAACTGCCATGACCGCTGTTCCGCCGACGTACAACTTCCAGAGAATCTTCGCTGTATCAGCCGCCCGGGGAGCGAGCCGATCAGAGGTAGGTCCGGGGGCCTCTGCGCCCATGAAACCGAGCGCCTTCGAGCCGAGCGCAGGAAGCACCGTGATCACGAGCTGAACAAAACCCATTCCGCCATACCACTGTGTCAACTGGCGGTAGAAGAGGATCCCCTTGCCGACCGCTGGATCTGGTTCGCCGAGATCTGGAAGCACGGTGAGCACGCTCGACCCTGTGCACGTGTAGCCCGAAACCGATTCGAAAATTGCATCGGCAAGCTCGACCCAGCGGCTCACCCCGTCTCGCTCGAACGTGCGAGCGAGCACGAAGGGCAGCGCCCCCAGCACCGAGACCAACAACCAACTCCAGGCGACAGAGGCAAAGACGGTTCGGATCGCGAGATCGCCGAGTCGTGTCCCCGACCACATCACACCGCCGAGTACGCCGAATACCAGGGAACAGAAGGTCAAGATCCAACCGGCACCTCCACCGCCGATGAATTCGACGATGGCGCTGATGAACAAACCGGGAGCGACGACCAAGAGGGCGAGCCCACTGATGTGGGCAACGGTGGAAGGAAGCCGACGCGACGGCGCGGTAAAGCCGCTGGGCTTTCGCGTCTCGGCTCGCGGTTCGAGCATCAGCTACCTGCGCCGATCGCTTGACGGGGTCGGAGTCGCGATGCCCACCGTCCAAGTCCCGTCATCGTGAGCAGGACCGGGTAGATCGAGAGACGGCCGAGCAACATCCCGAGCGAGGCAACCAATTCGGTCCAACCCGAGAGATTGACGTGTGATTGCAACTGGTCGCCATTCACCAACACGCCCACGTTCGATACCAGTCCGATCGCGAACGAGAGCGTGGCGATGATATCGAGATCCTTGGCGTACAACAGGACCGAGATTCCGGCCAAGGTGAAGCCGTGCATCCACAGATAGCCGTAGGTCATTTCGAGGGAGCCCTCCTTGACCGCTACCCCATCGATACGGAGGATGCTCACCCGATGGGGGCTCAACAGGTGTTGAAGACTACGTCGAACCTCGAGGGCGATACGGGCGACCCGCGCTTGGCGGAACCCGCTCCCGACCGAGCCGCTCATCGCCCCGATTCCTGCAGCGACCAGTAGCACCGCTCGCGTGAACTCGGATCCAGCAGCCCAGTTCGCTGAACGAAAGCCGGTGGTCGACAACATCGACGAGATGGCGAGTGCCGAATCCGAGGAACCCAGACCTGAGCCGCCGAATCGGACGAACACGAATCCAATGACCAGCAACGACGCATACAGGCGTAGTTCCGTCGAGCGCCAGACCGATTCAAAGCGACCGCGAAACGCCCACCACACGACCAGAAGGTTGCCTCCGGCTGCGATCATGCCGGCCGTCGCGATCCACTCGATCACGGTGCTGTCGAAATAGCCGATCGAATCAGCGTGGTTGGCCATGCCGCCGGTGGACGCGGTCGACAGGGCGTAGCTAATGCCGTCGAAGAGGTTCATCCCCGCTGCCAGATATGCGATTCCAAGCGAGATCGTCAGCAGAAGATAGAGCGCCAGAATGTTCCGCACTGCGGTTCGCACGGTCGTAACGAGTTGTCGCCGACCCAGCAACTGGCGCTCGGGCAAGAGCTCGGCGCCGGCTACCGCCGCTGGAAGCACGCCCATACTCACCAGCAGGACACCCAACCCGGTGGCCCATGGCATCGACACCCGAAGGAACCGCAGTGAATACGACAGGCTCTCTGGATCAGCGACGGTCGTGAATCCCGTCGTCGTGGAGGCGCTGACAGCCTCGAAGACGGCGTCGAGTGGCGACGCAAGCTCGCCCGAGAGCCAGAACGACGCAACCGCGACCGCGTTCATACCGACCCAGCCGACGACGAACATCGACATCGCTGCAGTCCTGGTGATGGTTTGTTTCGACTGCAGACGCGAAATCGCATAGCCGATCAAGATTGCCGTCATGCCAAGGGTCAGTTCGGCAACTCGGGTCTGGGCAAAGTTGTCTCCGTCGCCGATCAGACCAACGGCCGCGGAAAGTGTGACGCACACGCCACCAGCGCCGAGGCCGACGCCGAGTGGCAGCGGCAAGACGTGCGTCGTGCCGGCGGAACGACGCACGACCCGTTCGTCAACCATCAATCCAGGATGCCAGCGACTTTGTCAACGGACTCCGGTTCGGCGATAACGATGACGTGGTCACCCTTACGAAGGGTGGTTCTGCCACGAGCGATCTGGGAACGACCATCGCGCACGATGGCGGCTATCAGCACATCTCGCGGCAACTTCAGTTCGGCGATCGTCTGTCCATCTGCGGCCGAGCCGCTGTGCAGCTCGAACTCGAGCAGCTCGACTTCTCCCTGCAAGAACGTGGCGACCTGCGCCACGTCGCCACGAACGAACCGAAGGACACCGTTGGCCGTCGCTGTTCGCGGTGACAGCGCGGCGTCGACGCCGACCTGGTCGAGCAGTGAAAGAAAGTTCAGACGATGGACCACAGCGATCGTCTCGGGAACTCCAGCGGACTTTGCGTACACCGAAGCCAGAACATTCGCGTCGTCTTCCCCGGTCAGAGCTGCGACGAGTTCGATGCGCGGCAAATCTGCTTCGTCGAGGACGTCGGAGTCGGTGATGTCGCCATTCAGTACTCGGACCCCGTCGAGTTGTTCCGCGAGCTGGCGTGCGCGCTCAGGATCGCGTTCGATCATCTGCACCCGTGCCCCGGTCAGACTCAGTTTTTGGGCGACGAGAGTCGCTGTCCTGCCGCCGCCGAGCAGCAAAATCTCGCGCGGGACGTCACGGGCTAAGCCGAGAAGCTTCGCAACCTTGCGGCGAGCCGAGCGTTTACAGACGATGCGGACGAGGTCGTTGGCTTCGATCGTGTAGTCGCCACGGGGAATGACGGTCTCTTCGCCGCGTCGAATAGTGGACACGATGAAGTCCCATTCAGGCTCATTCTCAAGGCCGATTTCGATCAGGGACTTTCCCACGATCGGAGCGTCTACTGGCACGCGTGCGCCGATCACGACAACTTCGCCGTTTCCGAGTTTGGCGACCTCTGACGCACCCGGCATCTCGATGAGCGAGAGCACTTCCTGGGCTGTCTCTTCATCCGGGTCGATGAAGAGATCGGCTCTCGATGCACGGCGGAGTGCGGCAGCGTCGCGACCGCGAAGCTCAGGCGCCTCGAGGCGAACGATCGTCCGCGGCACG
Organism: Verrucomicrobiales bacterium; assembly: GCA_047638715.1. Taxonomy (GTDB): domain Bacteria; phylum Actinomycetota; class Acidimicrobiia; order Acidimicrobiales; family SHLQ01; genus SHLQ01. The sequence goes on along the minus strand of JBLIMK010000001.1, from coordinate 35,428 downwards.
TCGGCTTCCTTTGCGAGCATCGACGCGATGAGGTTGACCTCGTCGCTCTTGGTCACAGCGACCAGCAGATCAGCGGAGTCGACGCCGGCCAGTGCCAGGATGGATGGGTGCGTGCCCGATCCAGTGATGACCTCGACGTCGACGGTTTCGGCGAGATGGGCCGCCTTCTTGGCATCACGTTCGACGACATAGACGTCGATTCCCTGGCGGCTGAGACGCTCTGCGATATAGGAACCGACTTCACCGGCTCCGACGACGATTACGCGCACGATCCCGTGTCTAGCACCTTGGACGGCGTAATGACCCGATGCATAGAGACATCCCACGATTCTGGGGGCGGCAGTTCGATCACTTGGAGGTCGTGCGCGAGCCCAAGGCGAAGCGGATCGTGGTCGGCGGCCGAGCAGCGCGCAAAATATCGGTCGTAGTACCCAACACCATGTCCAATGCGGGTCCCGGTCGGATCGAATCCAACACCTGGCACAAGGACCACGTCGATCGAGTCGATGGCGAGGGGCCCGGTCGATGGCTCGCCGATGCCATAACGATTCGGCTCGAGCTGGTCACCCGGCTCCCAGGGACAGAACTCCATGGTCGCATCGTCGCCACAGACCGGCAGCGCCACATTCCACCCGAGATCGCCTAGAGCGGACAAAACCAACGTGCAGTCGAGCTCACCAGCGTGGGCCACATATCCGCCCACCGAGCCCGGTGTCAAGGGAACCGAGTCGAGCACGGGCGCAACAATATCTTCAGCCGCAGCCTGCTGCGTCGCCGCATCGAGCAAACGACGTGCGTGCATCAATCCGTGTCGGAGTGATGTTCGGCTATTGTTCATGAGTCCCCTTTCCGCTGGCGTGTCCCACGACACACACATGAATGTGGGGCACGCGCCCAACGTCTGGGACACTTACCGGTCGTACTAATACACGGTACGACGAGAGCACGGAGATACGAACCTTGGATGCAATCCCCTACCTGGCACTGGTGTCGGCACTCGCCGCACTCGGTGTCGCCGGCTACTTTTACACCACCGTCAAGGCCGCGAGCCCTGGCGACGACCGCATGGTCTTCCTTATGACCGAGATCCAGAAGGGAGCAAAGGCGTTCCTCAAAGAGGAATACACCTGGGTGTCTGGATTCGCCGTGGCGATGGCCATTCTCCTCGCCATCGTCATCGCTCCCCTCGCAGCGCTTGCCTATCTGCTCGGCGCTTCACTTTCCGCCGGAGCTGGTTATGTCGGCATGACCGTTGCCACCATGGCCAACGCTCGCACGACCGAAGCCGCAAAGGAAGGACCGGGCAAGGCTCTTCCTATCGCTTTCCGCGGTGGCGCTGTAATGGGCTTCTCCGTTGCAGGCTTGGCGCTCGCCGGGTTGATGTTCGTGTACATCCTGTTCGTCCTTGTTCTCGAAGTGAACGACGCATTCGAAGTCGTTACGGCATATGGCCTCGGCGCATCCACGATCGCTCTCTTCAGTCGTGTCGGCGGCGGTATCTTTACCAAAGCGGCTGACGTTGGCGCTGACCTTGTCGGCAAGGTCGAAGCCGGAATTCCCGAAGATGATCCCCGTAACCCCGCAACCATTGCCGACAACGTGGGCGACAACGTCGGCGACGTCGCCGGCATGGGTGCCGACCTCTTCGAATCCTACGCAGGGTCGATCATCGCACCGATCTCACTCGTGGCATTCGCCTTGGCCCTCAGCGCCGAAGACGCCACGTCCACGACGAACATTTCGTTGCTCATGTTCCCCGTTGCGATCGCCTTTGTCGGCATGATCGCCTCCATCATTGGTTCGTTCCTGATCAAGGGCGGCGACTCGAACGACTCAAAGGCCCTGTCAAAGGCGCTTCACCTCGGTACCAATGCCGCTATGGGGCTCACCGCAGTTGCAACTTTCGGCATCGCGTACTGGATGTTCGGCGACAACGATGCGTTCGATAACCCGATCGGCCTTGCCATTGCGGTCATCGGCGGGCTCGTCGCAGGCTGGGCTCTCGGCAAAACGGCCGAGTACTACACGTCCGAGCACTACGGTCCCGTGAAGAAGATCGCCGAGCAGACCAAGACCGGTCCAGCGACCACCATCCTGAGCGGCATCTCAGCTGGAATGACTTCGGTAGCAGCCTCGGTGGCGCTGATCCTCGCAGGCATCGGTGTGGCGTTCTGGGGCGGCGAAATCGCCTTTGACAGCATCGGCGCTCTCGACGGCGGTATCTACGGCATCGCTGTCGCAGCGATCGGCATGCTCGCCACAACCGGTGTGGTCGTGTCCGTTGATGCATACGGTCCAATCGCCGACAACGCCGGCGGAATTGCCGAGATGGCTAACCTCGATCCTTCGGTTCGAGAAGTCACCGACGCCCTCGACTCACTCGGAAACACCACCGCTGCCGTCGCAAAGGGCTTCGCTGTTGGTTCGGCTGCACTCACCGCACTCGCGCTCTTCAAGAGCTTCGAGTTTGCCGTCATCCAGGCCGGCGGAACGCTCAGTCTCGACATTGGTGACGTGAGTGTCTTCACCGGCCTCTTCATCGGGGCGGCGCTGCCGTTCCTCTTCGCTGCACTAACAATCGATGCCGTCGGCCGTGCTGCATACGAGATGATCGAAGAGGTTCGTCGACAGTTCCGCGAGATCCCAGGACTGCGTGAAGGCAAGGAGGGTGTCATCCCCGACTCTGCCCGTTGCGTCGAAATCTCGACCAAGGCGTCTCTCAAAGAGATGATCCTTCCTGGATCGCTCGCGGTGGTCGTGCCCCTCGTCGTCGGATTCATCTCCGTCGATGCACTCGGCGGCATGCTCGCTGGAGCACTCGTCACGGGCTTTGCCCTCGCCATCTTCATGGCAAACGCCGGTGGAGCTTGGGACAACGCCAAGAAGTACATCGAAGCTGGCGCACACGGTGGCAAGGGCTCGGACAACCACAAGGCCGCGGTCGTTGGCGACACGGTCGGCGATCCGTTCAAAGACACCTCTGGCCCAGCCATGAACATTTTGTTGAAGGTGATGACAATCGTCAGCCTCGTCTTTGCGAGTGCCTTCGTCTAACGATTTCAGCTCGTAGCAGACCTCCGTAGCGCACTCGGCGCTGCGGGGGTTTCTGCATTTTGGAGTCGATGCCCTTTAGCGACGATCAGCTAGCCGTTAGCTGATGAAACGCTGCGAACAGCGCACTGACCGGATCGCTCTCGACATCTAGCGAAGAAGATCGGGTAGCAACCGCGAGAACTGCGTGAAGCGCTTCGGGGCAGCCATCGGGCATCACCAGCCCGAAGTCTTCACAGAATTCGGTCACCCCACACCACAGAAGCTCCTCAACATGGACACTGGTGAAACGAAGCGCCACCTCGGCCATTTCATCGTGGGCTGATAGCACAACGACGAGCGCGGCTGGATTGACCGGTAGGCCGTTCGCGAGGGTCTCAGCGAGGACCGCGACATGCAGTTGACGCAGATCAACAGACAATTCGGCCAACAACGCCCGCCGAACCGCACGATCGACAATGCGGGGTTGGACTTCGGTGTCTTGAGTGGTCGTGTTCGACATACCCAAATCGTAGAGATGGGGTGTGACACGCTGTTTTGTTCTGGACACTTCCGGTCGAGATCCGTCCAAATCGCGTGGGGCGACGGCTTCGTTCGGCACGTCCGGTGATACTTTCTTCGCGATATCACACGCCTCGTAGTTTTTGGGAGAAATCCAACCTCTAGTACTTCAGGGCAAGCGCCGATAAGCCGATTGACCTAGTAGCGCAAACCGGCGCCCCGTTTCGTAGGCGGAAGAATCATGAAACACGCTCACAACCACCTTGCATCCGTTGCCAATCCAATCGCCTCACCTCTGTGGTTCGATGGTTTGGTCACCGAAACCACCGTGATCGAGAATGCCGGAGTCCATGCGGCGATGCTCTCGGTCCGGTTGTACGCCACCGAATCGCCGCAGCGAATCGCGTCGCAAGGTCGCACGCTCTTCGGGCGAATACTTCGACCGACCGATCGCGTCGAACAAACGTCACCCACAACGTTCTCAATCCTGTTGGCGCCAGAACCCGATCTTGTCGGGGCGGTCGTCCACGCGAGGGCAATCGCCGACGGTTTGCACTCAGCGGGACTTCGTGCTTCCACAGGGTTCGCACAGCGTCGAGCAGGCGAATCTCTTCTCGACACCTGGGCCCGAGCCGAAGCACAGCTCGATAGAGCGGTCTACCGCTCGGAGCATCAACACGGTCTAGCGCTCTGAACCCTCGACGGGTCGGCTGTGCAATATGGGCCGATCTGGTCATCGGAGTTGGGCATCAGCCTCATGCGGCGATGGGCGGGTCCGTGTGCCGGAGCTCAGCCCGTTGATTTCGCCGAGTCCAGCCCCCGGATGTTCTAGGGTACGCCTCGCCATGTCATGTCCCGCCTGCAAACATGGCTCAGGGGACGCACCCGATGCGTAGGCGACCAAGAACGCACCGGTGAAAGCGTCGCCGGCACCGGTCGAATCCATGACCTCGACGGGCTCAGGAGACACTCGGGTTTCGCTGCCATCGGGCCGAACGAACCGCGCTGGGCGATTCTCCGCAGTGACTACCGTGGCCTTCGCGTGGCGAAACCACGGGTGTCCTTGCAGCAAATAGTTGGCTTCGGCACGGTTCGCGATCACGACTTCAGGCTGAATGGCATTTACCAGATCGAGAAATCGTTCACGTCCATATTCAGACAGCACAGACACCGAACTAGTCGAAAGTGAGATTGGGATCTGCCGCTCCACAGCATCTCCGATCAGATCCTGGACTGTTTCGGCGAGTATGCCGGTCGTGAGGGAGTAGGCCGGCACGTGGAGCCAGTCGACGTCGTCGAGATCGGTCGCCGGAACGTTCGCCAGCTGCAATACCGCTGCACGGTCGGTGAGAAACGATCGTTCACCGGTGTCGTCTACGAGGACCACTATCGTGCCCGTCGTACCACTGCGCACAATTCGTAGATCGACACCATGTGATGAAAGCTCCTCGGCGAGCATCGTCGCCACAAAGTCATCGCCGATCTGGCCAATGAAACGGGCGTGGCCTCCGGCTGCGGCGACCGCAACTGCGACATTGGCCGCCGATCCTCCGCGTTTAAACTCGATCTTGGCAGGCGTGTCCGTACCCCGTTGAGGGTCGCTGTTCAGCCTGACGATGATGTCGGCGACAAGGTCGCCGACAGTGCAGATCAGTGGCATTTGAACGCCGATGCGAGCGTTATTGAACTAGACCGGCGTGGAGCCGCTCGGTTGTTGACGAAGGTCCACAACCTCGGCCCCCTCGTGGCGACGAGGTTCGCCGTCAGCGAGCCAAATAATTCGCTGCGCCATTTCTCGGAGCTCATTCCGCTGATCCTCGGTGCGGGCTTGAAGCTGGTTGATCGCGCCCTTTTGTATCTCAATTTCGGTATTGAGCGACACGAGTTCGGCTTGAACGCTATTCGCTGCCTCGTAGGCCTTGCGATCGCTTTCCTTCGCGATTTCGGAGGCCGTGAGGTTGGCATGTGCGACGATCTGGTCGGCGCGGTTATGGGCCTCCGAGATTGTCTCTTCGGCCGATTTGCGAGCCATTCGTAGTACGAGTTCCAGGCTCTCTTCGCTCGCGCGCTCGTCGTGCCCGACCACGTTTGCCGGGGCGGGGACGGGGGCGACAGGTTCGATCATCGCATCGGACGGGACCGGCGGTGGCGGTGCGATCTGCGTCAGTTGCGCACGCAATTGCTGATTCTCGGAGCGGAGCGCATCCTCGACGAGGCTGTATTGACCGAGTTGGGCAGAGAGTACATCTCGCTCGGCTCGGAGCGTTTGTAACTCGGCGCTGAGGTCGGCATTTGCTCGCTCGAGCTCTCCGCTTCCGGAAGATGGAATCGCTATCATCTCGGTCGGCGTCGCGCTATTGGCTCGGCCCAGATCCCCGTGGAGTACATCGATCTGAGCTGCCACGAGTTCGAGGTACGCATCGACCTCGATCGGGTCATACCCACGCTTAGTTTTGGCCTGGAATGTCTTCGCCAAGACATCTCGGCCGGTCAGTCGTCCATCATTTAGTAACATCTTCTACTCAATTCCTTGCAACATGGTTTCCGCAAACGCTGCCAGCTTTACACACAGTCACGCTCAGCGGCCAAACGACCGACCAACTTCTCACCGGCTGTGCCGCATGTCATCGTTGAATTCTTGGCGACCGCCACCGCTCGGGCCAAAGAACGTGGTGGACTGGGGCCGTGGAATCCGATGACTCCAATCGATCCAGCGACTTTCGCGACCGGCTCTCTCGAATCCCAAATGTGGATGAGCGTCCATCCGACGATCTTTGGGAAACCGTTGCTCCCCCTGTCGTGCGCGTTCCGGCTCCGATAGCGCGCCCGGCCGCGGTCGGCCCTGGTCCACGTCTCAACGCCGGACGTGTCGCTGAAGTGGCGACACCATCGTTTCATGGCGAGCACGTCGACAGAGCACCGGAGCTCGACCCCGAGATCGACGACTTCGAGCCCATTGGAAATCGTGGGCGTCGACGTCGGTGGCCGCTCGTGTCGTTTACTCTCTTCGCACTCCTCGCAGTAGCGATTCTGGTGCCGCTCTTTATGGCGCGCCGGGTGTTCAACAGCGTCGAGCGCGTGCAGGTCGCTCAGGTCCTGACACCGTCGCTGCCAGAGGGGACCAACATCTTGCTCGTCGGAACGGACTCCCGGGCTGGAATCGACGCGTCGACCGCAAATGCTGGTGCGATTATCGGCGCAGCAGAAGCCATCACGGGCGAACGCACCGACACGATCATGATCCTTCGACTGCACGAAGACGGGACCAGCAAGTTCTTATCATTGCCTCGCGATCTCTGGCTCCCGATCAACGGCGGCGCCCCACAGCGCATCAATACGGCTTTCCGCCAAGGCCCCGAGGCGATCATCAACACGGTCCAAGGCGAACTCGGCGTCCCTATCTCACACTATGTACAGGTCGACCTTGCCGGTTTCATCGACCTGGTCGATGCGGTCGGTGGTGTCGACATCACGATTCCTTATCCCGCTTTCGACCAGGAATCGGGCCTAAACCTGCCGACGGCCGGCAGGGTAACTCTCGACTCCACGCAAGCCTTGGCCTACGTCCGGAGTAGGTTCTTCTACGAATTGCGAGACGGGGTCCGAGTGACTGACCCAACCAGCGACCTCGGTCGTGTGCAGCGCCAGCAGGAGTTCATGCGAGCGTTGATGGCCAAGCTCAGCACACAGCGAGATCCTCGTGTGCTCAACGACATGGGCGCCGCAATGGCGTCCGCGATCGCAATGGACGATGCCACCAGCCTCACCCAAGCTTTGGGCATCGTGAACTCGCTCCGTGGCGCGGCTCCCGAATCTGTGGTTCTCCCCACCTTCCCCGACTCGATCGGTGGAAACTCGGTCCTCCTTCTGACGCCCGAAGCTCCAGAGATTCTCGCCCAGTTCGGGGGCTGAACCGCTCGATCGCTGCGTTGATAGCTACCGCGCTCCGCGCGAAATGGCCTTCGAAGCACGCGGCCTCCGCCCCATCGTTTAGTAGTTTTCCCACAGGCACCCCTACTATCGGTGAGCTGTGAGTGTACTTTCGCCGAAAGGGCCCATACATCGTCGAACCTCGGCTGCCCTTGTAGCGGTCGTATTCGTCGTATCGACGGCCACCGCTGGCTTCGTCTCAGCCGATACGAGTACGACGCTCAATAGTTTCGTCGCGCAAACAGCGTTAGCGCCCACTCTTCCAGGAGCCCCGTTCCTTCCTCTGGAGAGCCGGACCGATCTTGTACTCGCTCGGCTCGATGCGCTGAACGAGCTCGCGACGCTTCGAAGCGCGGACAGCACTCTTCGGATTCGGCGCGCGATCGCCCCAGCAGAAGCAGCGAACGATCCCGGCGTTGCTGGCCTTGAAGACACGCTTCGGATTCTCGAATCGCAAACAGCTGCCTTGGAACGAAGGCTCGCAGACGTCGAAGCCAGCTTGTTGCCGTTCATCGTCGAAACGTCCGAGTTCGGCATCGGCGTCGCGGTCTTCCCCATCGCATCGCTCCGCAAACCGTTTTTCAACGATTGGGCGCGACCACGATCGGGAGGCCGGCGCCACCAGGGCAACGACATGCTTGCCCAAACCGGGGTGCCGCTCCGCGCGATCGAGGACGGCACCGTTGAACAGATCAGCACCGGGTCGCTCGGTGGGCTAAGTATCTACCTCCTCGGAGAGAGCGGAAGCCGCTACTACTATGCCCACCTCGACGAGATCGGCGACTTCGAGGATGGCCAACAGATCTATGCAGGTCAGGTCGTCGGCGCAGTCGGCGATTCGGGGAATGCCAGGGGCTCGCCACACTTGCACATGCAATGGGCGCCCGATGGTGGATCGGTTTGGGAGAACCCCTTCCCCCTTCTCGACATCCTCTTCGGACCGGGCGTCGCTGCCGCAGCTCTTGAGGCCGGACTCCAAGAAGCGCCCATCGCCGATCCTGAACGTTCACTGATCGGTCGTAGCTGATCTACACTCCGGGGACCTCATGACGGCTCCGACTCTCGACCCAACGGCTGCGGCCGAGCACTTTTTTAGTGGCGCACAAAGCGCCGGATTATCTCACGTGGTCCTCTCCCCCGGATCACGTTCAACGCCGCTCGCAATCGCTGTATCTCGCAGCCCGGGGCTGTCATACTCCCTTCACCTCGACGAACGTAGCGCAGCCTTCGCCGCCCTCGGTCGAGCGAAATCGACCGGGCTGCCGGTCGGCTTGGTGTGCACGTCCGGGACGGCCGCCGCCAACTACCTCCCGGCGATCTCCGAAGCTTCTCTGAGCAATATTCCCTTGGTCGTGATTACCGCCGACCGACCGCCAGAAGATCAACGCTGGGGCGTCGGGCAATCGTTCGATCAGCGCGGTCTCTATCACCGCCAAGTCCGCGAAGAGATTACGATGCCGGTCGGCGGAGACGGCGGCGAAGCGTTCTCCTTACGAGCGGGTTGGCGAGCGGCAGCGACCTCGATCGAGCGCCAAGGACCAGTGCATGTCAACTGGGGGTTCCGGATGCCTCTCGAGCCGACGTCTCCTCCGATCGGAGACGGCGTCGATCTCGGCCCAGCGCAGTACCGCCGAAATCAGCCAACCAAATCCGATATCGCGACGATGATCGGGTGCCTCGAGCGAGCGAGTTCGCCACTCGTCGTTGCGGGACCCGACACGCTTCGACCGCACCGGCACCGTAGCGAGGCCGCACGGCTGACGACGGCGCTGGCCGAACTCGGCATCCCCGTTCTCGCCGACTGTCTCAGCGGGCTCCGGGGGGCCGATGGGCGCTCGGCTATCGAAGCCCCCGCTCTCGTGACCTCCAGCGCTGTCCCGGCATCAGATCTGATCATCCACCTCGGAAATACGCCGACCTCGAAATCGACGCGCCTGTGGTGGGAGACGCTCGATGCCGAGCATGTCCTGCTCGATCCGCTCGACGATTGGCAGGATCCCTCACATGGAATGACGTCGCGGTTGCCGTGTGACCCGATCGATCTTCTGAACGAGATTGCCGTCTCCGGAGCAGTGAAGTCATTCTCCGACGACTGGTGCGAAACCTGGCTCGCTGCCGGCCGTCGAACAGCCGAGCGGGTGATAGATGTCCTCGAATCGACACCCATCACAACCGAGGCGCACGTCGCGCGCGACATCGGCGTCGCGAGCGCCGACGCCGATCGCATCGTCGCATCGAGTTCGATGCCCATACGAGATATCGACACCTTCACGTCGATCGACTGCCGCGCTCGAGTCTTTGCAAATCGGGGAATCAACGGCATCGACGGAGTCGTCTCGACCGCCATTGGCGTTCAGGCAGCAGCAACGGCTGGTCGCACCGTCGTACACCTCGGAGACGTGGCAGCGCTCCACGACGTCGGCGGCATTCTCGACGCTGCTCGCCAGGGAACGGCTCTAACGGTCGTGATTCCAAACAACGATGGCGGTGGGATCTTCTCGCTCCTTCCGATCCGCGCAGCGATCGGACCGGACACATTCGACGAGCTCTTTCATACGCCGCACGGCACGACCTTCGACTTCCTCGGCGGTCTGGAGGGCGTCACGCACGTTCGCACCACAGACCTCGCCAGCGCCCTCGACGAAACGAGTGGAGCGCAGGGGGTCAGCATCGTGGAGGTCCCTGTCGATACTGAATCGCGACTCCAACTTCACGACACGATCCTCAGTGCAATAGCCGAACTATGAGTGATCCGACGCCGAATCCAACCCTCGTACAAGCAGCGGACGGAACGACCCTCGCTACCCGCGTGGTCCAGGGAGACGGCAACCTTGTGGTCGTTCTTCATGGTTTTTCCGGCGACGGCTCGGCGATGCTGCCGCTGGCCGATGCCAGCACGAACGGCCGCCCGGCGTTGATTCTCGATCTCATCGGCCACGGGGCGAGCGATGCGCCGTCATTCGTCGAGCCCTATGCCATGTCGTCTGTGGTCGACCAGGTGCTCTCGCTGATCGGACCGCACGAACCCGGATCTGTGCATCTCATTGGATACTCCATGGGAGGACGGATCGCGCTTTCGATGGCGGCACGTGCCCCCTGGTACTTCGCTTCGGTCACCACGATCAGTGCATCTGCAGGAATTGACGATCCCATCGATCGCGCTGAGCGCCACGACGCTGACCACGTCCGAGCAGATCACATCGAACGGATCGGTGTGCCGTTGTTCATTGACGAATGGTTAGAACTTCCACTCTTCGCGTCTTACGTCGCCTCACTCGATGACCAGTCGCTGTCGGCGACTATCGAGCAGCGCTGCCGGAACTCGGCCACGGGTCTCGCGAACAGCTTGCGCGGCACCGGGGCCGGCGCCATGCCGCCCTTATGGCAACAACTCAGCAGCCTGCGCTCACCGTTGCTCGCAATAGCGGGGGAACGCGATGAACGCTATGTCGCGTTGGCCGAGCGGATGGCACAACTGGCACCTTTTGGGCAGGTTTCTGTCGTCGCGAATGCCGGCCACGTGACCCACGCCGAGAATTTGAACGAAGTTTCCACCATCGTCCGTTCGTTTCTGAAAGTCTGTGACCAGCATGCAGATCACTAACGCCGAGTCATCTTCGATCGATATTCGTCTGAACGAAGCACTTCTCACCGCAGCGGGGACCGTCGGTGACCGAGGAGGTCTTCGCGTCCGACTTGAAATCGATGGAGCCAAAGAGGGAATCGGCGAGACAGCGCCCATTCCCGGAATTGGGGGGCCGGGGCTCGAAGCGATCGCCGCAGAGATCGATTCCTGGTGCGCCGTAGCCATTGGCGAGTCGGTCGACGATGCGATCGCTGGCCTGTCCGCTTCCAACGTTTCGCCAAGTCCTCTGGCCAGGTTCGCCATCCATACAGCGCTCATCGACGCGAAGAGTCGCGATGCAGGCGTCCCGTTAAGCCAGATGTTGCGCGCTGGAGCTACGACGATGGTGCGAGTCAACGCGTTGGTTTCCGAAGCCAACCCAGGAGCGGTACACGCACGGGTGCTCCAACTTGTCGCCGACGGCATGTACGCAATCAAGCTGAAAGTCGGGGCCGTCGAAACCGCCCAGGACGTGACAAGAATCATCGCTGCCAGCGAGGCAGCCGGACCGCACGTCGCGCTGCGCCTCGATGCGAGTCGGTCGTGGGACGCCGAGACAGCCGAGCGTGTTATCGGACGTGTCGGGATGCACCGAATCGACTATCTCGAAGATCCGACACCCAACGTGTCGGAGTACCACAACATCGAGATCGCGACGGGCGTGGCGGTGGCGCTCGATCTTCCACTGACCACAGATCCAATGGGCGAGATCGAACGTGCGAACACCTCGATCGTCGTTATCAAGCCAGCGGCCATCGGTGGGGTCGATCGTGTCATGGACCTCGCGCGGGTCATGCCCGACCTCGACCTGGTCATCTCATCGTCGATCGATCGCGAGATCGCGCTTAGTGCCGCAATCCACACCGCAGCCGCACTCCCCCGATCGAATCGGCCTCACGGCCTCGCCACCGGAACGATCGTGCGCAACATGCCCGAGTCCCTGATACCGACCAACGGTGTTCTTGAGGTCTCCGCTGAACCAGGCGTCTGGACCGACCAGCAGCAGGTCTAGTTCGCCGGGGCTTTTTCCTTGCCCTTGGAAATGCTCCAGTGCCACGGTTCTGATTCGAGGTTCTCGAAGCCGTACGCGGGTGCGTTCTGTTGCAGCCACGCGAACGCTGGGTTCTCCTTTGACTGAATCGATTGACCGCGGAATGTGAAGTCGATCGCGCGACCTTGTTCATGTTTTGAGAAGCCGGGTCGTGCTGTAGGAGGCGCACACTCGAACACCGGTCGATGCCAGATGTCGAAGTCGGAACCGCCACAATGCGCAGCCCTGAGTTCGATCTGGAGCTGAATTGGGCGATAGCCCCATCCAGCCAGCTCGATGCCGGATGCAAACGCCTTCTCGAACAGTGAGCGCGTCTGCTCTTCGATATCTCGATGAACTTCGATCTGAAGGAACGGTTCAACCTCGAGTGGGATGATCACCGGGAGCTCCTCCCCAGTATCGGGGTCGACCTTTGCCTCGGGAAGCTGGCCCGGGACGTAAAAGTCGAGCCGTACGATGTCGTCGAGATCGACGGGCGTCGGGATCTGCACACCGTTCGTTCGAGCGCTCGTGGCCACACGTTGATTGATCGCCGTCTGTTTATCTCGAATCTTTGTAGCCAACTCAACATCACGATCTTGCAGGATCGCGGCCTCGGCAATTTTGGACTCGAGGCGGATCTCGGCGGCTGTCACGACCCTCCCCTGCAATTGGAGCGCCTCTTCAAGTTCTTTTGTACGCCGGTCGACCAAGGCGAGTCCCGCGGCGGATCGCTCGACGGCAGACGCCTCTTCGACGATGAGTAGGTCCGCCTCGACCTCGAGCAGCCGAAGATGGTCGATCCCGTCGCTCAATGACCCTGTTTGCAGCTCGAGCAGGTGGATGAATCGTGCCGATAGACCCGGGTCGTCCGACAGCATAAGGTTTGTGAGGTCTTCTCCCGAGGTCCCGCTTTCACCGGTGAAGCTCGATACGGCGAGGTTGGTGAGGTGAACACGGACGATGTCAGCCTCGCTGAGCACGGTTTGACGGGATAGGCGTGCGGCACCGATGGCGTCCAAGGCTGCGTCATAGAACGACGTTGCCTCGTCAAGGCGAATCCGTTGCAGGTCCACGAACACCGCGAGAGCGTCGAGCGCCTTCGTCACGTCCTCGACGGTGGCTGTCACGACGTCGATATCACCCACCGCGATCGCCGCTTCTTTCGCGACTCGCTCCCGCTCTTCCTTGAGTTCCTCGATCTCCTGGGCGTCGTCCTGAGCACGCACCTGACCGATCGGAATCACAACAACGGATGCTGCAAGCGCAGCGATCGGCGCCACTGAAACCGCTGCGCGGCGAGAGAGGAGAAGCACGATCCTCCATCGGTCTTTTCACCACGCAGATGAGCCGTTTGGCCCACGTGGACACCGGACTACTGACCGGTGGTGCTCCAATGCCACGGCTCAGATGGAAGATTCACGAAACTCCACCGATGGGCGTTGTTCTTGAGCCACACGAAGCCGGGGTTGGAGCGTGTCGTGATCGATCCACCGTTGTACGTGAAATCGATCGCCAAACCGCGTTCGTGCATCGACTGACCAGGGCGCGCTGTTGGCGGCCGACATGCAGATGCCGGCTTCTCCCAGACGTCGTATTCGCTCGTGCCGCAATGCTTTTGTCGAAGCTCGATCTGCTTGATGTTGTCGCGATATCCCCATCCGCCGAGGTCGACGCCAGCAGCTCGAGCCGCTCTGATCATCTGATCGACTTGGCTCGCGATATTCACGTGCACATTGAAGCCCTGAACGTTCGTGATCTCATCGGGGGTCGCTACCGGCGGACGGCTCGCTCGTTGGGCTGCGGCGGCGATGGCTGCGCGCCTCGCTGCCTCCTGTCGAATCCTTCGAGCAATCGTCTCTTCCTGGCGTCGAATCTCTGCGGCCTTCTCCGCATCGAGTTCGCTGAGCACTGAAGCTTCGGCGAGGCGGGCATCGAGGCGAAGTTCTGCAGCGATAACGAGCCCGAGTTGGGCATCTTTTGCTGCTTCGAGATCCACTCTGCGCTGAGAGGCTTCTATCTGACCATCCTCGGCCGCAGCGACAGCATCGCGTCGCTGAGCAGAGACGACCTCCACCTCCGCAACGAGCGATCGGAGTCGGTCGATTCCGTCGCCCAACGATCCGGTTTGAAATTCGATGAGGCTTCGACGGCGGGCGGCCTCGGAGGGGTCATCGGACAGCAGCAGGGCGGTTAGATCTTCGCCATTTTCACCGCTTTCGCCGGTGAAGGATGCGATAGCGAGATCGCGCACATCGGCCTGCAGCGTCGAGACCTCTTCAGCGATTTCGATCTGCCGACGCTCAGCTTGTGCGACGAGGGTTTCGGCAGAACGAACGGATTGTTCGGCATCGGCCAAGCGCGCTTCTTGTAGATCGACGAACGCGTTGATGTCGTCGAGCGCTTTGGCGAGCACGTCGAAGTCGACGTTCGCTGCATCCACTTTGACCGCCTGAGCAGCAGCGTCGGCTTGGATGCGCTCACGCTCGTCCTTCAACTCCTCCAACCGTTCCTCGTCGTCCTGCGCTCCGATTGGAACAGTGACGAGGAGCAGCGCACAGAACGCGAGCAGTGCTGCTGCGAGGACGCGCTTGTAAGCGCGCAGATAGCCACGTATCACAGCCCTGAAACTAGTCGCTGCCGACACCTAAAGGCGTCACGGGCGTTAGCGGCCGTTCGTACTCCAGTGCCAGGATTCGCTCGGCAGGTTGTGGTAGCCGTACTTTCCAGCGTTGTTCGTCAGCCATACGTAACAATCCGACCCCCGCCAACAGCTCTGGAAGTCGATTGCGAGGCCTCGTTCGTGCATTGACTGTCCTGGACGCGCTGTTGGGATCCGGCAACGACTCGGCGGGGCGTTGTACACATCGGGACAACCGTTGATCACTCGCAGCTCGGCTGTGCGCTGCGACGACCGATAGCCGTATCCGCTAAGGCGGACTCCGTCTTCACGAGCGTCGCGGATCATTCGAGCAACGTTGTCCTGGACATCCTTGTGCACCCAGAACCCCTCGGCCTCGACGACGTCGGCAGCGTTTGCTGGCTTGGGGCGTAAAGCAGCGCGTCGGGCGGCCTCCGCTGCGGCCCTGCGAGCGGTTTCTTCTCTGATTCTGCGAGCGATCGACTCTTCTTGCTGGCGGATTTCGGCCGCCTTTTCGCTGTCGATCTCCTCTAAGAACTGAGCTTCTGCGAGACGTGCTTCGAGGCGAGCTTCGACGTCGAGCACCAGTTCCACCTGTGCGTCGAGAGCCGCGTCGAGTTCGACCTGACGATCAATCACCTCGTTCTTGTTGAGCAGGGCCGCGTCGACGGCGCGTACGCGATCGTCCTCAACTTGTGCCGCCTCAGCATTGAGCTGACGCATCCGATCGAGGCCGTCGGCGAGGTTCCCGGTTTGAAACTCGACAAGGCTGCGGCGCCGCACCGCTTCGGTTGGATCGTCGTTCAGCAGAAACGCGGTGAGATCTTCGCCGTTCTCACCGGCCTCGCCAGTGAATGCCGCTACCGCGAGATCGCTCACAAGAGTCCAGAGCCCGCCAATCTCAGCGTCGATCTCTTGACGCCGAGCTTCCGCCTGGGCCACGAGCTGTTCAGCCGATCGAACCGCTTGCTCGGCGTCAGCAAGCCTGGCCTGCTGGAGGTCGACGAGGCCGTTGATGTCATCGAGCGCCTGGCCCACAACAGTGAAATCGGCGTCCGCCGCCACGACTTTTACTGCCGAAGCAGCCACCTCCACCTGAATCTGTTCACGCTCTTCCTTGAGTTCTTCAAGGCGTTCTTCATCATCTTCTTGCGCGACAACGTTTCCGGGCATCAAGAATACGGTCGCGATGGCGACGACAATCAGGGCGCGCCAACGGCGCGTTCGAAGTGGCACAACAAAACCTTGCCAGGTTGCCACGCACAGTGCAAAACAATGGTTGGTTGTCACGCGAATTCTATACGTCAAGCACAGATGAGAGGGACACTCACGGCTACTCTCCAGACATGGTTTCGGAGATATTTGACGAGTCACAGTGGTCGATGATTGCCGGGTTCGAGGACCTCACCGACATCACCTACCACCGGGCAACCGCTCACGGTACGGTGCGCGTCGCATTCGATAGACCCGAGGTTCGAAACGCGTTTCGGCCCCAGACCGTCGATGAGCTCTATCGATGCCTCGACCACGCACGGATGTCGAGCGACGTCGGCTGTGTATTGCTCACCGGCAACGGACCATCACCCAAAGATGGAGGATGGGCGTTTTGTTCCGGCGGCGACCAGCGAATTCGAGGACGTACCGGATATCAGTACGCCGAAGGAGAGACCGCCGAAACCGTCGATCCAGCCCGAGCGGGTCGGCTGCACATTCTCGAGGTACAACGGCTGATTCGTTTCATGCCAAAGATTGTTATCGCCGTGGTACCAGGTTGGGCGGTAGGTGGCGGGCATAGCCTCCACGTTGTCTGCGACCTCACAATCGCGAGCCGCGAGCATGGAATCTTCAAGCAGACCGATACCGATGTCGCCAGTTTCGATGGCGGGTATGGCTCTGCATACCTGGCGAAGATGATCGGCCAGAAGAAGGCGCGCGAGGTCTTCTTTCTTGGACAGAGCCACAGTGCTGACGATGCAGCGGCGATGGGGATGGTGAACACCGTGGTCCCTCACGCGGAGCTCGAGACCACCGCGCTCGAATGGGGTGCGCTGGTGAACGCAAAGAGTCCGACCGGTCAACGGATGGCAAAATTCGCAATGAACCTTGTCGATGACGGACTCGTGGGACAGCAAGTGTTTGCTGGCGAAGCGACGCGCCTTGCGTATATGACCGACGAAGCCGTCGAAGGGCGTGACGCGTTCCTAGAGAAGCGAGCACCGGATTGGTCGGCGTTCCCCTATTACTTCTGACCCCAACCGGGCGTCTTGCTTCTGACCCCTACCGGGCGTCGGGGTCGACCAAAAATTCGTTGATCACGTTGCTGATCAGGTCCGGCTGTTCGAGGAGCACCCGGTGGAAGGCACCACCAACGTTGACCTCTTCACCGTCTTGGATCAGGTCGAGCAGGTCGGTTGAGGGGCAGTAAGCGAACACAGGATCCTCGTCCCCAACAATCACCAGAGTGCTCGCCCGAATGTTCGGCGCGATGTCGGTGAGATCCGCATTTCGAATAGCTTCGGCTCCCGCGACATAGGCATCTGGCGGCGTCGCCAGCAGCATCGCCCGTGCCATTTCTCGTCGATCCGGAACGGCGAGTTGCCAGGCTTCGGAGAAGAAGACCGTGTCGAGCTGATCGACGACGCCGGCCATGCCCGATTCGTGAACGCGCTCGATTGTTTCCGCCCACCAAACATCGTCGCCAAGGCGAAGCGATGTCGCTGCGAGGATCAGGCGCTCCACTCGGTTCGGAGCAACAGCCGCCAGAGTCGCCGCGGCGAGCCCACCGAATGACGACCCGAGAACGCGAGCCCGAGGCACGTGCAACGCATCGAGCACCGCGAGTGCATCGGCGGCGATATCGGAGATCTCGTATGGCTCAACATGACCGATCGACAATCCGTGACCCCGGAGGTCGAACCGAATGATCCAAAAACGGGATTCGAGTACTTCGAGCATCGGTTCCCAGAAATCGACTGTCGTACCGAGCGGATTGATGAGCAGCAATGGCGGACGACGGTCGTCTCCAGATGTCACGACATTGAGAGGGAATGCAGAGGACAAGATGATGGCCATGCCTAGATCCTATTTGTTCGATTCAGCCAGCGATGGCTTCGACGGTTACCGCGATTCCCGTGAGCTGTGACGTGCCGGATAGTGGATCGATCAGGCCGCTCGGTGTCAGCACGTTGACATTCACTCCCCGGTGCCTGCCAGCCACCGACATCGCTGTGCCAGGCACCCCATGACCCCAACCGTGAGGAATGCTCACAACACCTTCCCGCAGAGCATCGTCCACGTCGACCTGGATCTCGATCGCGCCGACCGAGGACGTGACGCGCGCTCGTCCTCCGGCCTGAAGTCCGTGCCGTTGGGCGTCCGCTGGGTGCATCTGCATCGTGCAACGCAGCTTTCCCTTCACGAGTACTTCGAGGTTGTGCATCCACGAGTTGTTCGACCTGAGCGTTCGCCGATTGATCAACCGAAGCACGGACGGATCATCGTCGACGTCGAGCAGCGTTTCGATTCGTTCGATGTCAGCCATGAGGTCTGGATGGTTGAACTCGGGCCGTCCGCTCGGTGTGAGAAGCGCCTCCGGTAACCGAGGTTCAAGAGGGCCGAGGTCGATTCCATGGGGGTGATCGAGGAGTTTCGCGACCGACAGTCCCTCCCCTTCGCCGAACCAGTCGCCAAAGGGACCCGACCGAACAATCACGTCGAGCAACCTTTCGGGGCCCGAGAACGTCGAGACAGCTTCCCCGATCGTGGCCGCGTCGACCGCTGTCGGTCGTCCAGGTGCGCTCAGGGCGCCTTGCACGAGCTCTTCGAAGAGCATCCCATCGACAGTTTCAGCATCCTCACGACGTCCGTCGGCTCCTCCGAGCACCGCTGCAAGACGCGCCAGCACCTCCCATTCGGCCACTCCGTCGTCGTCCAAGGGCAAGATCGATGCCGAGTAGTTTGCGACATTCCTGATCGACAACGCGGCGAACGCAAGGTCGAAGTGTGGCTTCTGCAAGTGCGAAGGCGGCGGGAGTATCACATCGGCGTGACGGGTCGTTTCGTTCAAGTAGCAGTCGACACTCACCATGTAGTCGAGCGTTTCGAAGGCCGCGTCGAGCCGGTCGCTGTCGGGACACGACAGCACCGGGTTTCCAGCGATGGTGATCATTGCGGTCACGTTCTTGCTCTCGATCTCCTCAGCGAGAGCTGCGACGGGATGCTCGCCCAGCTCGATCGGCAGGCTCGATACGGCCGTGGTGCGTCGACCGAGCGACTGCGGTCGTCCTATCGGCCCCTGCCCACGCGTGTTTCGTGAACCGCCAGCGCTCTTGGGGAACATCGCTCCCCCGGGACTATCGAGGCTCCCGAGTAGAGCGTTGACCACATCGACCAACCAACTGGTGGTGGTTCCGAACGGCGTGATCGTGGTCCCGAGCCGGCCGTACACACACGGACGTTCGCTCGCGACGAGCTCGTCGACCACACGTCGAATCGACGTGGCCGAGAGGCCGGTCGCTTTGGCCACGGTTTCTGGCGTGAATGCTGACAGGGCATCAGCGACGCTCTCGAGCGTGAGGCGATCTTCGGCGACAGGACGGTGCCTATTCGTCGTGACCAGCTCGGTCGTCATCGCAGCGAGCAACAAGATGTCCGTGCCCGGTATCGGCGCCAGGTGTGTGGTCGCCGCTTCGGCGGTCTTCGTTCGCGCCGGGTCGACAACGATGAGTCGACCTCCACGACTGACCAACGCCTCGATACGTCCTGGCCAATCCGGCGCCGTTGCAAGCGAACCGTTGCTCACCATTGGATTCGCCCCGAGGATCATCAGCGCGTCGGAACGATCGAGATCAGGTACTGGGATCGTGCCGGAAAACCCGTAGATGAGGGCGCTCGCGAGCTCCCGAGGACGCTGGTCGACCGTCGAAGCTGAGAACACCTTGCGCGAACCCAGTGCGATCGTGACCGCCTTGGAGTAGAGAAGCAGATCGAGGGAATGAACAACCGGGTTCCCCAGATACATCGCAGCGCCATCTCGCCCAGAAGCCTCGAGCACCGGGAGTAGCCGCTCGGAGATTTCGGCGTATGCCTGCTTCCACGTCGCCTGAATATGCACACCGTCGCGCTTGATCACCGGTTGACGAAGACGGTCGGGATCGACGTGAAACTTACCGAGCGACGTGCCCTTGGGGCACAAGAAACCGCTTGAGAAGACGTCGTCACGATCGCCGTGAATCCGCGTGACCGCCCCGTTTTCGACCTCGATCGCCAATCCGCAAGTCGCTTCGCAAAGTGGACAAGTTCGAAACGAAGTGGTCGACGCCATAACCCACTCTCGCACATCACAAACGGCTGCGGCTGGTTGTCGCATCGCCGACAGGCACTGCTATCGTGGCGAGCCTTCGGGCCGTTAACTCAGTTGGCTAGAGTGCCACCTCGACATGGTGGAAGTCACAGGTTCAAGTCCTGTACGGCCCACAAATCTCGCTTCGCTCACACCCTCATTCGCGGTCCTCGCCACGATTGGCAAGTCCAGCACCGATCATCGTTATCGCTGCGACGAGGACGACCCCAAAACCAATTCCCAGGTTCGTACCCGTTGCTGCCTCGTCGAGCAGGACGTCGATGGCGACGAATCCCACCGCCACAACTCCGGCCAGCCCAGCGATAACGGCGAGGAGCTTGGGAACGACGTGTCTGTACCCCACAAAGATCGGTCCCGCAGCGGCCGATCCCAGCACACCTGCGATCACAGCCACGATGCCGTCGCCACGATCCCACCCTGTCTCTTCCAAAGATCCGGTGGTCCAATGAAGGAACGAGCCCACGATCATTGCCACGCCCGTCAAGAAAACCAGTGATGCGATCACGCGATCGAACGTCGTCACGTGATGGAACGGCGCAGCTGCACCTGGGACGTGCACAAGCGCCATAGGCGTCGACACCCGTGGCGCTGCCGCTAAACCAGCGGGCTCAGTTGATTGGCGACCCATCGTAATGCCGGCCGCGCGATGAGCTCGGCTGAGTTCAAGTTCCAGTTCGGTCCGCCCCACGACCCGCTGGGTCGCTGGAGCATCCACTACCGACGGCGGAACCGCGTGTTCAAAGACCGGCCGTTCGGAAGGCTCGGTTATCGCTCGTGAAGCAACGGAGAAGCCGCGGCGCTGCACATTGGGTTCAGAGGCGGGCTCCACCAATGGAGCCGCGGTCGTTGGAAGAATTGCTGCTTGCCCATCGACATCGTTTACCAAGTCCGACGTCTTCGCGTCATCGGGTAACGCCGGCCAAGCAACGTCATTAGTCGTTGGTGAGACCTCCTCTGGTTGAGGCGTTACGGCGACCTCATCATCGGTAACACTTCGGACCATCTCTGAGAATGGCGAGTTTCGCGTCTCATCAACACCGGGGTCGGATATGTCCAGGCCGACGCTCGGGAACGCCGATGACGGAACCTCGCGCGGCGTCATGAACTGCTTGCGATACTTCTCGTCCGGATGACGCTCCGGCGAATACCACCTGCCGTCCGATGCCATCCACCAACCGGGACCTTGGAACATGTCACTCACTGTTCAGGCACCTCCAGATCTCGCTGGCAAACTCTTCCGTCATCACAAACTTTTCGACTTGGAGCGCCGGGCGGGATTTGAACCCGCGACTGTACGGCTTTGCAGGCCGTTCCCTTGGGCCGCTCGGGCACCGACGCACGGCCCCTTACCGTAGCGGGTTCAATCCAATACGGGAACTTGAAACCGTACGCTCGCCAAACCGGCCGCAGGGTGTGCGTCCGTAGGCCCCTCCGCGCTACGGACGCACACGCTCGTGCGACGGGTTGAAGCCAGCGTTTGTGGCCCCATCCCTCTCAGGCCGAGACCGTAGGTCGCAAATCGGCAAATGTCTCCGCGCCCTTGGAGAGTCGACACGTTTTCGTCATGCCGCCGTCATATTTGACCACAGGTCGCGCGAATTCTGGATCAAGATCATGCGAAACGAGGCATTGTGTGAAAATGTGAACTGCGGGCCCGCTCTTCAGAGGAAGAGAAGACCCGCAGTTCTGTTGAGCGGACGACCAGATTCGAACTGGCGACCCTCACCTTGGCAAGGTGATGCTCTACCAACTGAGCTACGTCCGCGAACAGGCCATGATGTTAGCAGCGAGGAAGCTCAGTCCCCACTTGCCGGCCGAAGATCGATCGTAAGCGTCAGAATCCCGTCGCTCAGCGCAGCTTCAGCGTCGCCGATCATCGCAAAATCGCGGAAATCCGTTTGCGCTTGGGCAATAAATAGCGCCCGTTCGTCACCCCCAACAGGAGGAAGATTTCTCTTCTTCACGGCCGCTGACCGTTCCTTGAATCGGCTGACCATCTCGGCTGGATCAAAGTCATCCATCAACGTCTCCTTGAACTCGATCGTGAGGTGCGTACAACCCTTGGTCGATATCGACAGGCTGGCGCGGTCTCGTCAGCCACCAAAATACGATGGTGACCATCAGCGTGGCACAGCCAAGACCGACGAGCGTGAAGACGAGCGGCCCGAGCCTGGCATCGGTCTCGCGGATGTTGACGATCTCAATGTCACCTTCATCAACTTGGCTGATGAGGAGGAATGAGATCGTCGTTATCGAATCGGAGAGCAACGTCAACGGTGCGTGCACGATGCTGAGGGTAGCTCCTCACATCTGATGCGATGCGCACCACCAGCTGGATCTGCCGCCGATCAGCGAACGGCCCATCGCACCTCCGCATCGCGGACACGTTGCACCAGGCGTTCGGACCTCGAAGCTGTCCCCTCGATGCGAACCACCACGTTTCGTCAGGTGGGCCACCGTTGCCGGAATCGCTTCGGCCAGCGTCTCAATCTCATCGTCGGCCAGTTCGGACGAGGAGCGGCTCGGTGCGATACCAACCCGCCACAAGATTTCGTCGACGAGCAGATTTCCGAGGCCGGCAATGAGGTGCTGATCGAGCAATGCCGTCTTGATGGGCTTCCGACGGCCCAGAAGAGCGGCTCGAAGCTCCGTCCCCTGGATCGTCGAAGCCTCGGTCCCGAGGTCATCGGTTCGAGGATCGAGCTCGATCGAACCAAGCCTGCGCTGGTCTCGGACACTGACACGAGTGTCATCGAGAACGAGGATTGCACGATCCCACGCCGGATCGTTTCGAGAAGACGAGTACTCCAAGGACTCGATCGGGCCCGCGCCATCGATCAACAACCGACCGGTCATGCCAAATCGAAGGCCCACTACAAAGTCATCGGTGAACTGGGCCAATAACAATTTTCCTCTACGACCAACAGAGACGAGTCGAGCGCCGATGAGTTGGTCGAAGACCTGTACCGGCGTGTCGGCCGGACGCACATAACGCGCATTCGGGATGATGATCTCGTTCACGGTCGACCCGACCAGCGGCTCTAGGGCGGCTCGATAATATTCGACCTCGATGAGCTCGGGCACGACTCAGGGGGTCTCGACCTTCACCTTGGCAAAGAAATCTTCAAGCATCGGAGCGAGCTTGTCGTGTTCGACCAGGAATCCATCATGGCCAAACACGGACTCGATCGTGTGATGCTCACAAGACCGACCGTCGTTGCTCAGCGCTTTCGCGAGTTCGACTTGCTGAATCTCGGGATACAGGAAATCCGACGTCACCGACACGGTCATCGAACGACCAGCGAATTTCGATAACGCGGCCACTGCGCCCCCACGGCCGCGACCGACGTCGTGCAAATCCATAGTTCGGTTCAGAACGACATAACTGTTGGCATCAAATCGGTAGGGAAATTTGTTTCCGTGATGATCGAGGTAGGCCTCGACCTGAAAGCGGCCCCATTGACCAAACGAGTCGAGGCGATCCACAGGATCGCGGCCGAATCGCTCGCTCCACTCCTGGTCACTCCGGTAGTGGATCAGTGCGATCTCGCGCGCGATCGCAAGACCATTTCCAGGGCCGGCGTCTTGGTCGTAGTAGTCGCCATTGTTGAAGTTCACATCGTTCGCGATCGCGAGCCGACCAACAGCCGACCAGGCGATTTGTTGCGGAGTTGCGGCGAGCGTCGTCGCGATCGGTGCGATCGAACGAACCCGATCCGGATACATCGCGGCCCATTCGAGAACAGCCATTCCGCCCATCGAGCCACCAACGATGCTGAACCATGCTCCAATTCCGAGGGCGTCGGCCAAACACACCTGGCTTCGGACGATGTCGCGATTGCTCACCTGGGGAAACGATGATCCATAGGGTTTCCCGGTCGCGGGGTTCATCGAAGCTGGTCCTGTGGACCCCTGGCATCCACCCAACACGTTCGTGCATACAACGAAGTACTCATTCGTGTCGATCGCCGCGCTCGGGCCGACGATTCGAGACCACCAACCCTCAGCGGTGTACGTGCCTCCGCCGCCGCCCGTCACATGCGCATCGCCTGTGAGTGCGTGGCAGATCAGCACAGCGTTGTCGCCGGCTTCGTTCAGTTCGCCCCATGTTTCATAGGCGAGCGTGACCTCGGGCAGCACACCTCCACCTTCGAGCGCGAGAGGGCGAGGCAATGTGTAGAACTGACGCGCTCCGACCGGATCGCCTGGCTTCCACGCTCCCGACGCGGGAAATGCGTCAGACCAGCCTCGGCGTGCAGCGAGAGACGAGTTCTCCTCGGGTTGTGCAGTGGACATTTCGTTCCTCAGTACGCGTCTTCGGTGAAACCCGCAGGAAGGCGAAGTCTTTCCCACCACCATCGTCCCACGTCGTCTGATACACCGTAGGCCGCATTCATCGTCGTAGCGAGGCTTCGGAGGTGTTCAACGTATGCGGCGTCGTCACCAGCGTCGTGTGCCTCCGAGGCCGCTCGTGCGTGCTCAGCGCCGCTATCCCACGCCTTGCTCGGCACCGGGAGTGGCACATCAGCGAGCGTGCGTGCACGGACACGGATCGCATCGTGACTCAAGCCTGTACCTGCTGCCGTCGAGAGCATCCACGCGCTGATCGCTGGAGCCCCGAGCGCTGCAGCGAGATGCCAGATCTCGGACTCGTCGATCGGCTCGACGCTGACCACGGGAACCGAAGGCACCATCTCCGCCGCATCGTCGACGACCACCTCGATAACTCGGGTTTGAGACGCGAGTAAGAGTTTTGGGACACATCGAGCGGCGAACCACTGTCTGACCTTGTCGTCCTCGATCGCAGACAGGTCGAGCGTTGGAGCCAGCCAACCGCGACCACCAAAACGTACGGCGGTCCGACCCCAGTTGGATGCGAGGGGTTCGATGGCACCTGCCGTCACGAGGCGGGGTCTGCCATTCGAGGCCGGTGTATCGTCGACAACCGCGCCAGCGATCCCGTAGAAGTGCTGACGGAATCCAGCGGTGACGGTCGAACGTTCGCCGAGCGTGCCAGCGTCATCCCCCAAGGCCACCGAAGGAACGCCAAGTGCGAAGGCCAAGAGGGGCGCCCAGGAGGTCGACGAGGGAGCGACGATCGATCCAAGGTCATGATCGCCGCGCATGACGGCCGTCTCTCCCTGTTCAGCTTCTTCCCAAGGAGTCGATGCGACCGGCCGCTTCGCCAGGACGGGAGCACAAACATCGACCGCCGCGTCGAAACTCTGACCTTCATCGACCCAAAGAACACGAAGGTCGGCCTGTCTTAGCGCTGAACGGCGCACGGCCTCGGCGTCGCGGGCGCCGAGAATCGACTGTGGCAGCACCAGACCGAGCACTCCGCCCACCCGCAACCGACCAAGGCCAAGTTCGACGAAGAGCCCCGCTTCATCGAGATAGGCCTGAGTCACCTCTGGATAGATCGCTTGAAGTCGAGCTTGGCGATCGCGCCCCCTGGTCGTGTCGGCCGAAAGTTGTCCCAGAAAGGGAGGGTTGCCAACGATCGCACCGAAGTCTTGGGGCCAGTGTTCCGGGAGGTCGAGCACCGCATCACAACACCACGTCGCTGGCCGTGCGGACCCGCCCGACCAGATCCACAGCGCACTGTCGCAAACATCGAGCGATGTCTGATCGATGTCCGTCGCGTGGAGCTGTCGAACGATCTCGTCGCGAGGAACAGATCGCTCGCTGTGCTCGAACCGCGCCGCTGCCAGCAAGAACGCCCCGCCTCCAGCGGCCGGGTCCCAGATCGACCGCGGAATCGAACCGACGTCGGGGGTGTCCACCAACGCGAGAGCGACAACACGTTCGGCTACAGCACGAGGTGTGAAGTGGGCGCCTTGACGACGCCGGGCCCCAGCCGACAAGAGATGCTCCCACGTCGATCCCATGAGGTCTGGCCCGAGCAACCCGTCGTGAAATTCGCTGCAGATCGCATCGAGGGGCGGGTGAACGAGATCGTGGTCGAAGGCCGGGGGTGATTCCAGACCGATCGTGCGCGCCACATGCCGTGCCAACGATGCAATCGCTGCACGGCCAGAATCTTTGAGTCGCAGCGATTCGACTCGCTCGACAAAGGCCGCAATCGCCTGGCTGGCCTCACTGGCCTCATGGCCCGACATAGGTCTACGCGGCTGGATCCCAGCTCGCGAGATCGCTCAGCCGTTCGTCATTTGAGAACATTTCGATCACGGGAAGATCGAGCCCGACCCGCTTTTGCATGCGACGAACCTCGAGTTCCTCGTTCCACAGAACGAGCGTGACAACGAGTCCTTTGCTGCCAGCTCGCGCTGTTCGACCGGAGCGATGCAGGTACGTCTTGTGCTCCGCTGGCGGATCGAAGTGAATAACGACCTCGACGTCATCGACGTGAATGCCGCGCGCCGCAACATCGGTCGCAACCAAGACCGCCAACTTGCCAGCGCCAAAGTCGTTGAGCGCCTTTTCTCGATGATTCTGACGAAGATCGCCATGAATCGCAGCGGCATCAACCCCGAGTTCGGCCAACTCTTTCGCGAGACGGTCGGCCATGTGTTTCGTCGCGGTGAACATGATCGTGCGTCCCATCGAATTTGAGATCTTCGCAGCTACCTTGACCTTGTCCATGCCATGCACCTGAACAAACCGGTGCGTCATCTCATCGACGGTGACCTCTGGTGACTCGACTTCATGGAAGACAGGATCGGTTTGGTAACGGCGCACCAGGCTGTCGACCACACCATCGAGCGTCGCGGAGAACAAGAGCGTCTGATGTTCATTGTCGGCCTGGCGCAGCAACCATTCGACCTGGGGCAAGAAACCCATGTCGGCCATGCGGTCTGCTTCGTCAACGATGACGTGCGTGAGGTCGGCGAGCGTGACGGCTTTCCGCTCGACCAGGTCGATCATTCGCCCTGGGGTCGCCACGACGAAGTCGACACCTTTTTCGAACTTCGCGATCTGACGCTCGATGTTCGCTCCGCCGTACACGGCTGCGATTCGGACGTTGCGCGCCTTGGCCAAGGGCTCGAGCTCTTCGGCGACTTGAACTGCGAGCTCACGCGTCGGAACGAGCGCAATGGCCAGCGGACGTTTTGGCGCAGAGGTACCAATTCGTTCGATCACGGGAATACCAAAAGCGAGAGTCTTGCCAGACCCGGTCTGGGCTTTGCCGCAGACATCTCGGCCTGCGAGCGCATCTGGGATTGCGATGGTTTGAATGGAAAATGGTTCGGTGATCCCCCGCGAGGCAAGTGCGGTGCACAGATCGTCCGAAACGCCGAGGTCGGCGAACGTGGTTGTCATGTGTTGTCGTTTCAGAATGTGTTGAAGCGATCATGGTACTGCGGACTGCAGGTTTGCCCCGTCATAGCTCTACTTTGCGTAGTCAGCGAGCGACGCGGCCGTCGCTCACCATGACGCCTTCCTTTTCCAGCAGCGAGGCGTGTTCCTTCTCATGGCCAGGAACGAGACGACCGGTCGACGTCACGATCCGCCACCATGGCAGACCATCCGATATCCGCAAGACCCGTCCAACAGCACGTGCTGCCCCAGGGAAGCCGGCTTCAGCAGCCACTTCGCCGTACGTCATCAAGTCGCCAGGGCGAAGTGACGTGATGACGCGGCTCACCTCGGTCTCGAAGTCGCGTACATCGCGATCGGTCCGCGGATTCATCTCATTCGTCATCTTCTTTGGGGGGTTTCTAGTCTCGTTCAGCTTCGAGCCGGACCAGTTTGACCGGCGTCGCAATACCGGGAAGAAATTGCTCGCCGCGCTGGACCGCTCTCGTGTTCACGAGGAGCGAAGTCATCATCTCCTGCGGCGCCAGAATCTCATCGGGACCGGCGAGATCGCTCAGCCGAGCGGCAAGGTTCACGGCCTGACCAATGTGATCGTCACCTTCGAAGAGAATCACGCCACCAGAAGCCACTCCGGCACGAAGCGACATCGACGTCTGCTGACGATTCGCCTCGATCATCTCGACCACAGCCTCGATAACCGGTTCTGGCTCGACGCCGACCAGCATTGCACCGTCGCCCAGCCATTTTGCGATCCGCACGCCGTGAACGGATGCCAATCGACGAATATTGCCGCGGATCGTCTGCAAGAGCTCGACGGCAGCAGCATCGCCTTCGCGGTCGGTAAAGGCGGTGAATCCGGAGACATCGATGAACGCGAACGTGCGCTGAACACGCGTCACTCCACCAATCCGCACAACATCACTCACTTCTTCACGATACTCAGCTCGTGAGCTCCATGCGCACCGCATCGCTGAACGCGGGCCATAACGGGACCGCCCAATCGCCGAAGGGCTGATCGGTGAGCACGACCACAGCAACGTCAACCTCTGGATCGACCCACAGGAACGTGCCCGACTGGCCAAAATGACCCCAAGTAAATCGAGAGTTGGCGACGCCAGTCCAGTGCGGCGATTTATCTCCCCGGATCTCGGGCCCCAACCCCCACGGATTCGGTGTCTGTCGGCCATACCCCGGGAGCACGCCGATGAGTTCGGGAAGATACGGCCTGACCATCAACTCGAGGGTCTGTGGAGCAAGGAGCGAAGAAAGGCGCGTTATAAATCGAACGAGGTCGCGAACTGTCGACTGGGCACCATGAGCTGGGCTACCTGAGAGCGTCGTTGCATGCATGCCGAGGGGAACGAATAGTCCCTCATGCATGTAGTCGTTCACCGCCATTTCGGTGGCGGCTTCAAGAGAGGACGCAACGAGCTCGTACCCACCGTTTGAATAGATCCTGCGTCGCCCCGGTTCATCGAGGGCGACACCGTTCGGTGCAAGGCCTCCGGCATGGGAGAGAACGTCGGCGATCGTCGCGCCCCGTTCATCGAGCTCATCATCGAGGGAGATAGAACCTTCTTCGACACCGAGATGAATCGTCGCGGCAGTGAGTAACTTCGTCACCGATGCAAGCTCAAAGACGCGATCGGCATCACCGAAAAGACTCACCGCACCGTCTGGTCCAATAGCAGCCGCAGCGACAGCCGCGCACGGCCAGTCGTCGAGAAGCTGAAATGCCTTCACTATTCTTCTTCGCCCCCGGCGTCGTCTTCGACGAGTCCGTCCTCGACCTCCTCGACCTCATCGAGGTCCAAAACGTCCTCTTCGACCTTGGCCCTGGGCCACAACAGGACCGCTAGTCCAGCGATGATCAATACGGCACTCATCCAAATATTGAGACGGAGCCCGAAGATCTCGTTGACCGTGTCGATTCGTAGAGCCTCAACCCAGCCTCGTCCGATTCCGTAACCGAGCAGATAAACACCGATAAGGCGGCCTCGTGGAAGCCATCCCTTTTTATCCACCCACAGGATCACGCCGACGAGTCCGACGTTCCACAGGATCTCGTACAGGAACGTGGGATGGAAGGTCGGGAAAGCGTCCACGACGCGGAACTCGGCAGGCACGCTGTTGCGATGCTGGGCGTCGATCTCCAAGCCCCATGGAAGATCGGTCGGGCGGCCGTAGAGCTCTTGGTTGAACCAGTTCCCCCATCGGCCAATCGCTTGTGCCAACGGTAGGGCTGGCGCGACAGCGTCGAGGGCGCCCCGAAGTTCGATGCCTCGGCGGCGAGCAATCCACACACCGACGAGAATGCCGAGGAACATGGCCCCGGGAATGCCCAGGCCACCCTCGCGGATCGCGAAGATTTTCCACCACGGTTCGTCGGAGAACTTCTGAAAGTCTGTGAGCACGTGATAAAGCCGCGCCCCGACAACACCCGCTGGTACGCCCCAGATCGCAATGGAGCTCATGTCGTCTTCGTTGCCGCCCGCTTCCGTCCACCGCCGTTGAGCAAAGACCACAGCGGCAGCAACGCCGAGCGCGATCATCAACCCGTAGATCGTAAACGGACCGATCGAATTGAATGACGGCGATGGAATAGTGGCGATCACGAAAGGCACAATACCCGCAAACCCCTTGGCGCCACAGCGTCATTCCGCCGATCGACGCGTTTGGGTCGAGAAGTCAGAATTGCTCGGGCGTGAGGGCCATCAAGATCTCTGCGCTTCCGAGCACCGCAGACTCCTGCGCGGCGGCCAGCGGCAGCAGTTGCTCGCAGTAGAAACCCGCAGTAACGATCTTTGCATCGAGCTTTGGATGCACCTCGCCAGCGTCGAGCCGCACCTGCGCGGCAATCGCTTGGCGAAGGAGCGACCACCCGCCCACCAATTGGCCGAGCATAGAGAGGTACGGCGTTGCGCCAGCAAACGCGTCCGCTGGCGACGCACCGAGCCGGTGGATGAGTTCGAGCGAAGTCGCCCGCACGGTTGCGTTCGCGGTCGCGAGCGCCGCGCCCATATCCGCGAGTGTTTTATCAAGTCGGCTTGCGGCTGATGCCGTGGCGTCGATGTCGTCGAGGAGCTCCGCGAGAACACGGCCTCCATCGAGCGGCAGCTTGCGAGCGACAAGGTCGAGTGCCTGAATACCGTTCGTGCCCTCATAGATCGGGTTGATTCGAGCATCGCGATAGTGCTGCGCGACGCCGGTCTCCTCGATGAATCCCATCCCACCATGGACCTGCAACGCAATCGAGGTCAGCTCAACACCGAGGTCGGTACACCAGCCCTTGGTAATCGGCGTCAGCAGCGCCGCACGCTCACCAGCACGCTCGCGAGCCGACTCGTCGGGGTGATGGCGTTCGGCATCGACGGCCGCTCCATCGATGAGCACAAGGCCGCGCATTGCTTCGATGTAGGCCTTCATCGTGAGGAGCATCCGGCGAACATCGGCATGCTCGATGATCGGCGATGACGTTCCCACAGCAGCGTCGAGCGCTCGGCCCTGTTTCCGCTCGGAGGCATATGCCACAGCGTCTTGATAGGCGCGCTCCGCGATAGCGAGCCCCTGAACGCCAACCGAAAGACGCGCGTTGTTCATCATCGTGAACATGTACGCCATGCCCCGGTTTTCTTCACCGATCAGATATCCAATGGCGCCTTCGTTCTCTCCGAACTGCAAGACACACGTGGGACTCCCGTTGATTCCGAGCTTGTGTTCGATCGATGTACAGGCGACGTCGTTCCGAATCGTGGGCTTACCGTCACCGTCGAGCAGAAACTTGGGGACGATGAACGTCGAGATGCCTTTGGTTCCGGCCGGGGCGTCGGCTGTGCGTGCAAGAACCAAATGCACGATGTTGTCCACCATGTCGTGCTCGCCGTATGTGATGAAGATCTTCTGACCACGAATTCGGTACGAACCGTCGGCGTGCCGCTCGGCCTTCGCCCGCACTGCACCGACATCGGAACCGGCATCGGGTTCGGTCAGGTTCATCGTGGCGCTCCACTCGCCGCTCACCAATGGGCGTAGCCACGTTTCCTTCTGTCCTTCATCGCCATGTTCGCTCAACAACTCGATCGCTCCCTGGGTCAGCAAGGGGCACAAAGCGAACGACATACATGCCGAGTTCAGCATTTCTTGGAGGGCCAACGCCATGACCCAGGGGAAGCCACCGCCACCGTAGGCAGGGTCGAAGGAAACGGACTGCCAACCCGCACCGACATACAGCTCGTAGGCCTCGACAAAGCCGTCGGGAGTCGTGACCGAGTTGTCGTCGTTCCAAGAGCTCCCCTGTTCATCCGATCGGCGATTCAGGGGCGCAATCGTATTTTCGACAAAACGTGCTGCTTCGTCGAGCACCGGTTCGACCATTTCGGAATCGAAGTCTGAAAAGTCGGGATATGTGCCAATCTTTTCGATCCCGGACAGCTCATCGAGGATGAAGCGGATGTCCCAAATCGGAGCCGAGTAGTCGGCCATATCAGTTACCTCAGCCAAACATAGTTGGACGTCCTACTATATCTGGCTTTACCGTCGACGTTTCACCCACCAACGAGCCCACCGGAACGCCCGCGTGAAAAGCAACGGCTCAGTCCAATTCTCCGCTGGGCCCCGCTGTAGTGCGAAGCCAGCGTTGACCTCAGCTCCGAGCACCAGCCCGATCGCGAGCAAGTACAACCACAGCTGCAGGGTGATAGCTGCGCCGATGACTCCGAACACCGCATTCGTCGTACTACTCAGGGTCGCGAGGTACACGCTGAACAGAACCGTAGCGAGGAGCGAGAAGAGGGCGGAGAAGACCGCGCCGGGAAACTCACGACGCCACGACGCTCGCCGATTCGGAGCGATGTGATAAATCGTTGCCGACCACGTCACGAGTGTGGCTGCAGCAGCCGGATACCGCAACCATCGCCACAACCAACTAAGCGTGTTGCCGAGCACGCCGTCACCGAGGAAATCCTCACGCCCAAAGAGTGGACCGATCACTAACCCAGCGAGGGTCAGCGAGCCAACGACGATCGTGCCGATCGCCAGAAGAAAACCAATGATCTGTGTTCCAACCCACCCTCGGGTGTTGTGATGGCCGTATGCGACATCGAGGGCTCGTACAACCGCCGAGAATCCTCGAGACGCTGTGTAGATCGTTGCGACGACACCGACGGTCAGCGCGGATGTTGAGGATCCCTCAAACAGCGCCCGAATCGCCAAGGTCACGCCACCGTCGGTCCCAAAAAGGTTGCCCGCCCATTCAGCGAGCTGGTTCTCCACGTCGTCGGACAGATCGCTTCCCAAGACATCGCCAAGTGAGCCGAGAGCGGACGAGGAGACGAGCAGGAGCGGAAAGAGGCTGAGCAGAGCAAAGAAACCAATCTCGGCTGCGAGGCCGCTCACGCGATCGTCATGCCACGCTCGATAGAGATGTCGAATCCACCAGCGCAGGGTAAGACTCGGTGGGCGCTGTGGCGCCGGATTCTCTGCGCTCATGACGTACCAGCATGGCCGCTCGTTCGCCGGGAGTGTCGAACCCTTACTCAGCGGTGGAAAACGAGTAGGACGCTAGCGCCCCAGAGGGAAGCGACGCCGAGCGTGCCCGACCGTGGCAATTGCGTTCGTGTCGGTGAGATCGATCACGTCATCGAGTCGGACATCACCTGGTTCTCCATGACCATGATCGAATCCGAAGTGAGATATGAGCGATGCGGCCCGTTTGGCGTCTTCGGCCACCACAAAGCTCAGGTGAACCGCAGATGGGACCGCGTCGAGTCGCCTGGTGTAATCGCGAACCGACGCCGCCGTTCGAAGATGCACAACCATTGGCGCAGGCGTTGGGCCCTGGGCCAACACATACTCGTGGGTCGCGACGAGCGCGCTCACGTCGTGGCCGCGAAAGGCCTCGACCGCGGCGTCGCTTGCCGGATCGGTGGCGACGTGAACCGGGACGCCCGACAGCCTCAGACGTTCGGCATAGTCGTTCGCTTCGCGTGCGACATTCGAGATGATGACCAGCTTCTTCGTCAGTGAAGCGAATCGAACTAGCTGAGTAGCCCGTTCACTTCGCTCCAGGTTCCAGAAGAATCCGCCAGGATGCACGTTCTGCAATGTTGTTGAGAAAGGTATTTCCGCCAATGTCATGTCTGCTGCCTCGTCCAATCCTTCAACACCGCCTACACCCAAATGTAACACAGGGTACGGAAATGTTGCAGTTACGTAACGCGCCTTTTGTCACAATCGACTGAAAACGTAGTGACGTTAGCCACGTATTGTTACAGGAGCGCCGAGCGGAGAGTTCTCTGCGAGAAAGTTGATTACATCATTCGGTATGCGAATACACCCGTTCGACAAGGCCTCTCCTACCTGCTCCGGGTGCGGATTCGGGACGGTGAATTCGAGCGCAAGCATCGTGGCGAGCAATGGAAGTGGTCGGCCGCTTCCACGCCCTTCACATCGGTACCTCGCCGCACCATCGTGAACAGTAGATTTGGATCTGTGACTCATGAACTCGTGCCACTCGCAGCCGGTGTCTACGCCTGGCTTGCCGAGGAGCCCTCGCACAGCCAAACAAACTCTGGTGCCGTCATAGCCTCTGATGGGCTTACGGTCATCGATGCCGGCCTTACGCCGCTATCGGCTGCCCCATTCGCAGAGACGTTACGACAGCTCTCCCCACTGCCGGTGCGCCGTCTCGTGCTCACCGGTAGCCACATCGACCTTGTGGGCGGCAGTGCCGCGTTTCCCTTGGCGGCTGTATACGGCTCGTCGCAAACCTCGGCCCACCTCGACCAACCAGCGAACCCAGGGGTGTGGTCCTGCCTGCACCCTGACTACAGCAGCGAATTCGCCGAGCTCACCACGAGGCCGGTCACCCATACGGTCATCAAAGCTGCACACTTGTGCCCGGCGAGCATCGCCGTCCCAATCAGCGGAACACAGTTCGAGAACCTGGCCGTACAGGTGCCTGGCGCCGACGTTGTTTTCGCTGGAGCGCTGGCAAGCTTCGGAACCGTCCCTCTCGGATTCGAGGCCGACTTCCCGGCCTGGAAAGCAGCCCTCGACGAGGTCGCCCTCTACGGACAGATCTTCATCCCGGCGCACGGACCGATCGGCGGAACCGAGGAAATCGACGTGTTGGGGCACTACCTTCAGGCCTGCATCGATGCAGACGGCGAGCTGACGAGGCTGGGCGATGGGCCCTGGTCGACGTGGACGAATCAATCGTTCCACCCGGTGAATGTCGAGCGTGCCGCCATGCTCGGCGCAGGAGACCCCTCGCCTCCCCCATCGATGCTGACCCTGCTCGAGCGTTAGGCGTCTGGGTCCGTAGCGGAGCTAGCCCGCTCGGCCTCAATCTTGTTCGCCTTCCAGATACTGAAAGCGATCGCCATGGCGAGGATCACGGCGATGATGCCGAGCGAGTAGCCGATCGGAATGTGGTACCACTCGACGATCGCAAGTTTGATTCCGACGAACAACAGGATCGCGCCGAGACCATGCGACAAATAGTGGAATCGTTCTCGCGCATCCGCGAGTAAGAAATACATGGCGCGGAGCCCCATGATCGCGAACGCATTGGCGGCGATGAGCAGGTAAGGATCGTTGGCCACGCCAAACGATGCCGGCACGGAATCAACGGCAAAGATCACGTCGGTGAATTCGACGACGACCAAGGCAGCAAGAAGAGGGGTCGCTGCGCGACGGCCATCGATTTGAGTGAAGAACTTCTGCCCGTCGAGCGTGTCAGACACGGGCATCACTCGCTTGAGGAGACCCAGGCCGATCGTGGACGCATCCTCACCTTCATCCTCGGTGTGTCGAATGATGCGCACGCCCGTGTAGATCAAGAAGAGGCCGAACCCAATGAGGATCCAGCTGAATCTCTCGACGAGCGCTGCCCCGATCAGAATGAACGTGGCCCGAAGCGTCAGAGCGCCAAAGATTCCCCAGAACAACACCCGATGTTGATACTTCAGCGGAATCTTCATCGTCGAGAACAACAGCGCCCATACA